>JAYWGD010000051.1:0-3113 GCA_043778435.1 Myxococcales bacterium
TTGGACCGAAGAAGAAGTCGACGAGAAGCTCGAGAAAGCCATGAAGCGCGCCTTCAAAGAGGTGTCCGACATGGCGCGCCAGAAGAAGTGTTCTCTACGCGTCGCAGCCTATGCGCTCGCACTCTCGCGCATCCAGGCTGTGTACAAAGAGCGCGACATCTTCCCATGATGCCGTAGTGTTGGCGCTGAGTCGTGGCGTTGGCCACAAAGGTGCACTCTGCATCTAGAGAAAGAGCCCGGAGACATTGCCTCCGGGCTCTTTCTCTTCTGAGAACGGTGAGATGTGTCTATCGCCGCTGATTGCTACAGTTGTTGCCGTAGCCATCCGAGTCTGTTTTGGAGCCGCAAGCCACACAGCCTGCATAAATAATGGGCACGAAAAACCCTGGGTTGCAGTAGTAACTGCAGCGATATTGCCCCAGATTGTAGTTCTGACAATAGCGAGACGCGCCGTTCTCTGTCTTGCTCGGGCACGATGTTGTGTAGCCGCCGCATGTGTCAACGCTTGAGGGGTCCACACAGCGGGCGGGATCGGGCCCATCTTTGGCGCGTATGGTTCCGGTTGCGCACTTTGGCGTGCATTGTCCGCCGACCACTTCATCGTTGTTGTTGTTGCAACTGATCAGCTGGCAATTGCTGTTGTTGCAGCTGGTCTGTGCGCGAGGAAACTCGTTGCCGCAGGCGTTTCCGCATCCTCCGCAATTGAGGGGATCGTTGGTGTAGTTCGCGCCTCCGCATTCCACTGCAGCGTCGCTTTGCGGCGCAGCTGCATCAGAGGCCGCGTCGGGTATGCGCCTGCAGAGGTCGCCGTTGCGCTCAAATCCAGAGTCACATGTTGGGACGCATTTGCGATCAGTGCAGGTTGCACTTTTTGCGTTGCTAGGTTTGGTGCACGGTACGCCGCACGACCCACAGTTGTCGTTGCTGCTGACGATGTCGCCGCAGCCGGTGGTCACGTCTGCTTCACAGGCGTAGGAGCCGATGGTGCGATGAAAGCCCTTGTTGCAATCGGGTAGGCACTTGCCAACATCGCAAAGTGCGCCCTTTGCATCGTTAGGGATGGCGCACTTCTTTCCGCAGATGCCGCAGTTGTTTGTGTCGTACTGCACGTCTACGCCGCTGCACTGCGTGTTCGGCACAACGCTGCTCGAATCCGATTTGGCGGGCGGCGTGCTGTTCACCGTGCTGTCCACCGTGCTGTCGGTCGCATAGGTCGTCGTACAAGCCGCAATGCCGGCTGCGAGTGCACCGCAAAGGACAAGAGATTTAAGGCGTGTCGTGTGCATACAGTCGATCTCCTGGAGCGTTCTCCACCAAGTATGCGTTGCTGCGGCGCACGAGGCAAAGCTTGCGCGCGCCATCCATTCCACGCGCAACCCTCGCTCTTGCTACGTGCTCCTAGAAACTGGCGCGCGTTCCTGCATTCGCTTGCGTCACTGGCAGAAGTTGCCGAAGCCGTCGGATCGGATGCGCGGCTCGCCGCAGCAGTCGCAACGCTTGCAACCGGAATTCAATGAGCCACGCACGACCGCGTAACCTGAAGGGCATTGCAATCCGCACTTGGAGGTGCCGCCTGAACTGAAACACGTTTTGGTGCCACGATAACCCACATCACCAGTGGTATCGTCACGACACACGTTGCCGCATGCGCCGCAGTTCTGCACGTCTTGCTTAGGGATACAGTTTGTACCATCGCAGCGCTCCGAACCGGCCGCGCATGCAGGAGCTTCACATCGTGCACCATCTGCTGACAAGACTTGCGGGGGCGTGCAGTACTTGTTGCAGGAGGAGGGCAGCGAGGTCGTGTTTGTGTCAAAGTCATATGTGCCGAAGCAGAAGCTGTCTCCTCCGGTCGGGGCCGGACACACGTTGCCGCAAGTGTTGCAGTTGTTCTTGTCAGTGAGCGGATCCGCACATCCACCGCCGCAGGGAATCTCGTTCTGCTGGCAAGCCGCGGTATTGAGTTTGCAGCCTTGGTTTCCGTCACTTGTGTAGCCCGAGTTGCAAGATGTGACGCAACCGCCTCCGGAACAGCTACGCGACCCGTTGGCCACGGTGCCGCAGCTCACGGTGCACGTGCCGCAAAAGTTTGGGTCGGTAAGGTAATCGCGACACGCGCCACTACACAACTGCTGGTTGGCACCGCAAGTGGCGGTGACGCAAGTGTTTTGGGGTGTAAGAGCAAAACCGTTGTTGCATTTCTTTTTGCAATCGCGGGACTCACATACCGCCGTACCGTTTGCCGGAGCTTCCGCATCGCAACGCCTACCGCATGTCCCGCAGTTGAAGTCCGTGTCGAGTGATGTGCAGGTGCCACCGCAAGATGCTTGCCATGGTTGGCACCCTGCGTTGGCGACACACGCTCCCCCTGAGAGACCAAAGCCAGTATTGCATGACCAGCCGCAAGTCGTGCCGCTACACGTTGGGGAAGAGTTGGCCGGACCCGCTGGGCAGACGGTGCCACAGCCGCCGCAATTGGAGGGCGTGCTTGTTGGCGCTGCACAACGCGTGGCATCACATCGAACTTCGCCAGCGGCGCATCCAACGCTGGGCCTTTTGCATTCGCCGTTGTCGAGCTGGTAGCCGTCGTCGCATTTGATGCTGCACGCTCGAGCACTACAGACGCCTCGGCCGTTTGCGGTTCCTCCACAACTCTTTCCGCAGACACCACAATTGTTGACGTCGGTATCCAATGAGTTGACGCATGTGGTTCCACATTTGGTTTGCGAAGGCGGACAGCTTGTCACGCATCTGTCGCCGGAGAAAACAAGCCCGTTGGGGCATTCCAGCTGACAAACACCTGTGTTGCAAACCGCTTGGCCGATCTTGTCAGCGGGAGTCGGACACTTGTTTCCGCACTTGCCGCAGTTGGCGGAATCCGCGGCGACCTTGGTGCATGCGCCGCACGACACTTCTCCGGCGGGGCAAGTGTTTTGCGGCGCGACGACCTGACCGTCGCGAGTTGTCGGAACAATTCCGCCAGTTCCGCCAGTTCCGCCAGTTCCGCCGGCGTCGCGCAACGGCGTTCCGACAGGATCCGTGGTATAGCTGGTGCTGCACGCAATCGCAGCGATGGCCATCACCGTTGTAACTCGAGCAAGGGTTAGTTTCAC
>JAYWGD010000052.1:0-3107 GCA_043778435.1 Myxococcales bacterium
TGTTGGCACGAGGTAGGCAATCGTGGTCGTGGTCACTTGGCCGTTGATGATGGCGGTGGCGGTGATGGTACGGGTCGTGCCGTCTGGCAATGTCCTCGCTGCCAGGAGATATCCACGCCCAAGGCCCGCAGCGCAGTGGCGGTACGCGCGATGTCTTCGCCTAAAGCCGGCAAGTCACTGCGTATCTCGGAAACGCCTGTGGCGAGAGAGGCCAGCATCAGCGCGCGATGCGCAATGCTTTTGTCGCCCGGCACACGCACCCTTCCAACGAGAGACTGCTGCGCCGGGTAAACCTTTAAGCTTTTGGACACGCCACTCAACGTGCGAGCAAAAAATCCAACTTGGACGCGAGATCAGAATCGTCCAAACCAAAGGAGACGCTCACATCTGCGCCCTCCGCGCGTACGCTTGCAGCTTTGAGTTGTGGAATCGATCCCATCTTGCCAAGGCCTTCTGCAATACGCTGATAGGTGGACAAATTGCTGACCGCCGAGCTTGCAGACGCAGGCGCTGCGTAGCTAAGCCGTGCGCCCACATTGAGCCCGGGCGCCTTGTAGTTGCCCACCAAGCGTACGGTTCGCAGCCCTGGCAAGAAATCGAGCTTCACTCCGGCAATGCGCAGGTTGTCGGTAGGCTGATTGTTCAAGTCGACAGCCGATGCAAAGGCGGCTCCCGCGGTGTTCAGTGTCTCGGCCGCCCATCCAGGCAAGCTGCGCTCGACGCCACCGGTGGCGATGCGATCCAAGGCACGACGAAGTACAGCATCGGTTCCGCCCACCACCAACTTGGGAGAGATCACGACGAAGCCTGCATTGTTCACCGAATAGGTGGTGCGCCCCGCGTACGGTGTGGCCACAAGCACACCGCCGCCCTTGAGCTGCAAATGCTTCTCGGCAGCACTCTTGATCTTCGCTTCGTCAAAGCTGCCCGTGAGCACGACGCAAGCGTCAGGGCCCGAGAGCGCGTAGGTCGAAACATACGCTTGGTCCAAATCACGCGTCGCTTTGAACCCTGCTTCCTCACCAATGGGCACATAGCGCTCAGCAAGTTCTGCCAGCTTTTTGCCACTGTTTCCGCTCGCATAAAGTGCGCGCGCATCGAGGTGCGTCCAGCTGATGGCGCCCGAAGGAAGAAGTGCATAAGGATCAGACTCCAGCGACTTTCTCGCTGCGTCGGCAGGACTTGCGGCATCTTTCACGCCGCCGCCACAGCCTGTCGCGGCCATCAAGCTCAAGGAACCAAGAACCAAAACCAGGTGTACGTGTCGCATATGTGAATGCAGTCTACGCCTCAACCGTGGCCGTTGTCACGAATCGGGCGGACCTAAGCCCTGGCACGCCTTTTGCCCGCGGCGCCATGGTCGTTTAGGAGGCCTGAAGGAACACCGCGCGCAAACGCGTCCGCCCGACCAGCAACTCATCACCGTGCAAGACTTCCTGCTCACCGCGCACTCGCACAAAGACACCTGTGCGGCTTCCCGTATCGCTTACCATCAGCGTGCCGGCGTGCTCCTCTACATAGCAGTGCAATGGCGACACGAGAGGGTCATGTGCGAACACCAAGTCTCCCTGGCGCGACCCAATCTGTACCGTGCTTCCACGAGCCAAAAAGCAAGTCCCGGGGGCTCCGCCTTCGAAAATCTGAGTCACGCGAAAAGCACTTACCCACTTGGGCGACGAGTAGAAATACGTGGGGCCTGCCGCAGGACCGTCGTCGCTTATCTCGGGATCTAAGTCCACACGCAAGACTTGATCGCCCACCACGATCTCACCCCCGCTTGGCACCTCGGAGAGATGCTGCACGCGAAGAAATACGCCATTCGCCGAACCGTCTTCGGTCAGGTACAACCGGCCCTGCGCAAACCGCAACCGCGCTTCGATGTCCCTGCAAAATCGGTCGTGAGAAAGCTCGATGCCGCCTTTTGCGCCTAGAGTGGTCTCGTCCGAATCAGGCTCGTAGCTGAGCGCGGTGCCTCCCTGAGATCGCAGCACCTCGAACTGATACAGCGGCTGATAGGCCGGAAGCTGGCCCTGAGCAACGACCTGTGGTGCTGGCGTTGCTGCAATGGGCGCGTCGGGGGTCTGATGCTCTGGCGCCACAGGCCTGAATTTGCGTGCGAGCGCTGCCGCATCTTTTTCCGGTGGGTCGCTGAGCAACTGCATGCCGCCGCGCTCGGTGCCGGCAATCACGCCGTCGAGAAACCCTTCCTTCAACATCCACGCCAGCTCCAGGTGCTGCGCCTTCATGAGCTCGCGCACAAAGAGTGCGATGTTGTCGCGGCCGATCTCTGCAGCATACACGCGCTTGTGGCTCTTGATCACACGCCCACCATCGGCAAAGACATGACTCATGATGTGGGGGTTGTCGAGCCCCGAGTCTTCCGTTTGCAGGTGGTAGGGCTCGCCCTTGTACTTGACGTTGTTGTTGAAGCCGAGTTGCATCCTCGCGCCGCCACTCGCCTTGGGAATGCTTGCATCCAAAGCCAAAATCGCCGTTGGCGTCCACGTGGCCATCGCCTCTTGCAACAAGGCCTGATCGCCATCCACGCCCTGAAGAATCTCAAACGCTTGACGACAGACCGCCGAACCCGGTTGAATTCTTAATGCCTCGGCGAGGTAGGTCTCCCCTGCTTCGCTTTGGCCTTCTCGCACCGCACACGCGGCAAGCATGGCAACCGCTTCTGGCGTTCGTCCTACGCGAACAAGATAACGTACGACTCGGACCGTGACAGCAGTTTCCATACACGTACAGGGATAACCAGAGCGGGCGCAGATTGTCCAGTTCCGAGCACTTCGCGCCAAAAACTTCGGGCCCGGACAAAGGGCTTTCTACGATGCATGTTGCTGATGCGAATTCTTCCCCAACCCACAGGCCAGTTGTCACCCGCGTTTGCGGCATCCTCTTCCGCATCGTCGTCCAAGCCCGTGCGCGACACCGCCACTCATCGCTGGTTGAGCATGCTCACTTCGCTGCAGGTTCCACATACAACTTGGAGCCCCGCCGACCGTGCCAACTCGGTGCGATTGCTTGCCGAGGCGCATCAGAGTGACGTCTCCGATCGTGTCTTTCTAAGGCTTGGCGATGGCACCATTGAATTGTGCATCGAC
>JAYWGD010000053.1:0-9260 GCA_043778435.1 Myxococcales bacterium
CACCCGCGAAGTTCCGAGGAAGGCCGGCTTGCCCCCGGCCTTCCTATCGGAATTCGCCCGTCCGGAGGCCGAGTCGCGTGCCGCACGGAGGAGGGCACATCGGGCCGCCAAGCACCGATCCGCCCGCCCTGAGGAGTGAGCTTCCGCCGTCCCTCCCGCGCCGTCAGGCGCGCGCTTCTCAACCATGCACCAGCGATTGCATTGTTCCCACGAGGTCCGCAAGCGAACCGCTTTCTCATTTGCATCGTTGGGTTTTCGTGACGCCTGTGGTACCCGGTGGGTCCGTTCCTGCTGGCACTTCGCCACCGCAGTCGATACGGAGTTTCCGATGCCACGAAAGTCGACCAAGTACGTCCTCGTCACGGGCGGCGTTGTTTCATCCATTGGAAAAGGCCTTGCGAGTGCCGCTGTGGGGGCTCTGCTCGAGGCGCGTGGTCTGAAGGTTACGCATCTCAAGCTAGACCCCTACATCAACGTCGACCCCGGCACGATGAGCCCTTACCAACATGGTGAGGTGTTCGTGACCGACGATGGTGCAGAGACCGATTTGGACCTTGGCCACTACGAGCGCTTTACTTCCGCAGTGCTCACGCGCGCGAACAACATCACCAGTGGCCGAGTGTATCAGGCCGTGATTCAGAAGGAACGGCGCGGCGAGTATCTGGGCGCCACGGTGCAGGTCATTCCTCACGTGACCGACGAGGTCAAGATGCGCATCCGCGCGGCCACCGCCGGCGCGGATGTGGCCATTTTGGAGGTGGGCGGCACGGTCGGCGACATCGAGTCGCTGCCATTTCTGGAGGCTTTGCGTCAGCTCAAAATCGAGCTTGGTCCGTCCAACGCCATCAGCATGCACGTGACACTGGTTCCTTACATCGAGACGGCCGGCGAGCTAAAAACCAAGCCAACGCAGCATTCTGTCAAAGAAATGCGCGGCATCGGAATTCAGCCCGACGTACTTCTTTGCCGAAGCAAAGAGGCGTTGTCGGCCTCAACGAAGGCAAAGATCTCTCTCTTCTCCAATGTGCCTGCCGAGGCTGTGATCTCCGCAGTAGATGTAGGATGCATCTATGAGCTTCCTCAAAAATTGCATGACGAGGGCCTCGATGCGCTGCTCTGCGAACGTCTCAACATCTGGTCGCGACAGCCCGATCTGTCCGCTTGGTCGCGCGTCGTGGAGCGCTTCAAACGCCCGAGCGATCCTGTGGTGCGCATTGGCGTTGTCGGCAAATACGTGAATCTCAAAGATGCGTACAAGTCGCTGCACGAGGCACTGGTTCACGGAGGTCTCTCTGTGGGCCGAAAGATTGAGCTCGAGTACATTGACTCCGAAGAAGTGGAGCGACAGGGCGCAGACTCCTTGCTCTCGCATTTGGATGGCGTGCTTGTGCCGGGCGGATTCGGCGATCGCGGCACAGAGGGAAAGATCGCGACGATTCAGTACGCTCGTACCAATGCCATTCCGTTCTTTGGAATCTGTTTGGGTATGCAAATGGCTGTGGTGGAATATTCCCGCAACGTGGCGGGCCTTGCTGGCGCGCACTCGAGCGAGTTTGTCCCCGCAGCCGTGCACCCCGTGGTCGATCTGATGGAAGGACAGAAGGATGTAGACAGCAAGGGCGGCACGATGCGCTTGGGGGCATTCCCGTGCACGCTCAAACCTGGGACGCGAGCTTTCGAGGCCTATGGCACCAGCGAAATCTCTGAGCGCCATCGTCATCGCTACGAGGTGAACAACCGATACCGCGAGGCTTTGGAGCAGGCTGGCCTCACGTTTTCGGGCGTTTCACCCGATGAATCCCTCGTCGAAATGATCGAACTCGCTGGTCACCCATACTTTGTCGCGTGCCAGTTTCATCCGGAGTTTAAGAGCAAACCTTTGGCGCCCCATCCGCTCTTTGTCCATTTCGTGAAGGCATGTTCAGATCGAAGCGATCTGCGCAAACGCTTGGCTGCCGAAGCCAAAAAGAGCAGTAGCACGGTGAGCGTATGAGTCCGCGGCCTCGCCTGCTTGCGGCCGGCGCCCGCCTTCAGTACAACCTCTGAGTTATGGCCACCAAACGCGTTCATCTCATCATTCGTGGGCGCGTTCAGGGCGTGTTTTTTCGCGCCGCTGCACAACGCGAAGCCCGACGTTTGGGTCTCACTGGCTGGGCCAAAAATCGCCTCGACGGTTCGATAGAGCTTCTCGCCGAGGGCGAAGAGGATGCCGTTAGAGAGCTCACGCACTGGTCGCAACACGGACCGTCCGTGGCGCGCGTGGACCACGTGGATGTACGCTGGCGTGGCTACACCGGCGAGTTTTTTGAGTTCGCGACCATCGACTAAAGCGTCGCACAAACTGCATGCAAACGCGCGCTAGACTGCGCGTCGCTTGGTCAGTTTTTTCGGAGCTGCCGTCTTCAGTTTTACCTGAGAGGATGGCACGTAAGCCGGGTCCACTTTTCGTCCGTCGATGCTGGGCACAGACTCTGTGAGACCTAAACGCAGAATAAGATAATCGACAAACGCAGCAGGAAGCCAGACTCCCTGATCCAGTGGCGTTTTCTCAAGCACTTCGAGATCTTGTTCTACGGCCTTCAAGCGCGCGATCTCCGCCTTCACGATCTTCTTCCGCACTTGCACCTGCTCTGCCAATAGAGCGCGCTTCTGCTCCACAGAGAGTTCTCGGGTGTGAATCACGAACTTAGCAATCTCGGCCAGCGTAAGGCCCAGACCCTGAGCCCATCCGATAATCACCAACATGCGCTGGTCAGCGGGACCAAAAATGCGATGCCCCGCGGCATTCCTCGACGCTGCAGGAAGCACATTGGCGCGCTCGTAAAAACGAACCGTTTCAACTGATATCCCTGCTTTTTCAGCTACTTCTCGTATGCGCATGTGTCTTGCGGCCCCTTCTACCTCTCAGACACTATCTCACAATCCCTTGCGCGCTACGTCGCTTGCGAGATTTGGGGAAAACACCACGTGGTCAAAGCTCGCGTCCTTGTTCGACTGGTTCTTTTTCCGTTGTCGAACCTCTCGCATAGGATCTGCAGGGATACACCCAAGAGAGATTCCTTGTTTGCGCTGGCAACCGTGACCATGCCGCACTGAAATTCGGATCCAAAGTTTCCGACGATTTCGGACGTGGGAGTGAGGTCCGCGACCATGAAGCCGGAGCGGCAAAGGCGCCAAGAGGGTTGTCCTCGCAGACTCCTTCAAAGCTCGTGGCGAGCTCGCCAAACGTGGTCCACCGACGGCGCGACGAACGCCAGCCCATGACGGGTACCGCACGTTGGGGTTGCCGGGATTCGCCAAGTCAAAGACCGGAATGTTTTTGGCGGCGAGGCTGCTCAGCGTGCCCAACAAATTGGGGAAACAAAACAACGAGTCGGCGGTGATTTTTTTGCCACACCAGGTAAGCGATGAGTCGAGCGCGCGCTCGCGCCTGCCGTCTCCTTCTGGAATGATACCCAACCCAATGCCCGCAACTCTGGTTCCGCATGCGGCAATGTGGTCGTTTTGTCGCTATCCCCAAAATTTGCGCGGCCAGCGATGGTTTGAAGAGGATCAGCTGAAAATCTCAAGAGCGGGAGGGCAACGAACGTCTTGCCTTCCATCCGGCCCTAGGTTATCGACACCGACCCGCTTCATTTTTTTGGAGCAGGCGAGTGCAAGGTGTTCCACGCATTCGCCTTCCGCGATGAAGCATCCCCTCAAAAGGGCATGCGTAAAACGGTTTCGAATACCTACGAAAGAAGAGAAAATGGCTCGTTATACTGGTCCTGTTTGCAAGTTGTGCCGCCGCGAAGGCATGAAGTTGTTCCTCAAGGGTGACCGCTGCGAAGGCGAGAAATGTTCGTTTACGCGCCGCGCTTACCCACCAGGCCCCCACGGCCCCACGGCACGCATCAAACTGTCTGAGTACGCAGTTCGTTTGCGCGAGAAGCAGAAGGTTCGTCGCATTTATGGCGTTCTCGAAAAGCAATTCCGCAAGTACTACGCGGAGGCCACGCGCCGCCGCGGTCGTACCGGCGAAGAGCTCCTCAACTTGGTAGAGAGCCGTTTCGACAACGTCGTCTTTCGTATGGGTTTTGCAGCCACACGCGCCGAGGCTCGCCAGCTTGTGAAGCACAACCACTTCACGCTCAACGGCAAAAAAGCCAATATCCCAAGCATCTTGCTTCGCGCTGGCGACAAAATCGTCGTACGCGAGGCATCACGTGCTTTGACCAGCATCACCACGGCGCTCGCGCAGGTGGAAAAGCGCACGGCGCTCAGCTGGATCGAACTCGACAAGACCAACTTCACCGGCACCTTTAAAGGTCAGTTCTCCCGTGAAGAGCTCAATGAGCCGGCCATCCGCGAGCAGCTCATCATCGAGTACTACTCGCGCTAGTGATTCGGGCCGAAAGGTCCAATCCACATGTCGCGGAGCGCCCCGGAGAGCGGGTTCAATGGGGCGCTTGGGACGACGTGCGGCAAACCCTCCAAGAAGAAAGAGCATGCACACATGAATCTGGTTACACGCAATTGGCGCGATCTTATCCGTCCACGCGGCGTCAGCATTGAAGCTGAGACTCTCTCGCCTTTCTACGGTCGTTTTACTTGTGAACCGCTCGAGCGAGGCTACGGCATCACGCTTGGCAATTCGCTTCGTCGCGTGCTGCTTTCCTCCTTGCAGGGTGCAGCCATCACGGCCATCCGCATTGATGGCGCGTTGCATGAGTTCACGTCTGTTCCAGACGTGCTCGAAGACGTTACAGACATCATTCTCAACCTCAAAGAGGTGGTGTTTAAGGCCCATGTTGCCAAGACCTTTACGGTCAACTTGGTGAAAGAGGGCCCCGGCCCCGTGTACGCCAAAGACATCGAGCTCGTTGATGGCCTCGAGGTGATGAACCCCGACCATCTGATCGCCACGCTCGACAAAAAGGGCCCGATGAATGTCGAGCTCACAGTTAACGTGGGTCGCGGCTATGTGTCTGCTGACAAGAACAAGACGGCCACAATGCCGCTTGGAACCATTCCGATCGATGCGCTTTTCGCTCCCGTTCGCAAAGCCAACTACACCGTGACCAACGCGCGCGTTGGTCAGGTCACCGACTTCGACAAGCTCACGCTTGAGGTCTGGACCAACGGCGCAGTAGCTCCAGCGGATGCGGTCGCCTATGCCGCCAAGATTCTGAAAGAGCAGCTCACCATCTTCGTGAACTTCGAAGAAACCGAAGAGATGAGCTACCAGATCGAAGGCAGTTCGGAAGAGCCGCTCAATGAAAACTTGTTTCGCTCGGTCGACGAATTGGAGCTCAGCGTTCGTTCGGCTAACTGCTTGCAGAATGCAAATATCTCGCTCATCGGCGAATTGGTTCAGCGTACCGAACAAGATATGCTCAAGACGAAGAACTTTGGTCGCAAGAGCCTGAAGGAAATCAAAGAAATCCTCTCCAACATGGGGCTTTCTTTGGGCATGAAAATCGATGGTTGGCCTGGCCTCGTCGAGAAGTGGAAGTCGTCACAAACCGTGAACTGACTTTCGCAAAACAGTTTTTAACGTTTAAGGAATTCGAACATGCGTCATTCTAACTCTGGTCGTAAATTCGGCCGCAACACCAGCCACCGCAAGGCGATGTTTCGCAACCTCACCGCGAACATCGTTCTTCACGAGCGCATCATGACCACCGATGCCAAGGCGAAGGAACTCCGGCGCACGGCCGAGAAGCTGATCACGATCGCCAAGCGCGTCGGCGAAGCCGCTTACACGCCGAACAAGGAACTCTCGGAGGCTCAAAAAGCAACCCGCCTCGCGGCGGAGCGCCGTATCGGCGCCGAGATCCCTCGCTTCGGCACCCGCACTGAAAAGGGCGGCGAGTTCACCAAGGTAGACTTGGTCGAAAAGGTGATGGTCGAGCTCTCGAAGCGCTTTGCGGGTCGTCCAGGGGGCTACACCCGCATCATCAAGGTGGGACAACGCCGCGGCGATGCTGCGAACATGTCCATCATCGAGTTCGTGTAATCTACATCGAGCTAAAACGGGAAAGCCCCCGGCATCTCAGATGCCGGGGGCTTTCCCGTTTTGCCGATAAAAGCAGAGCCGCCCGCTACCGCACTACGGCGCTGCGGGAGTGAAGGTGAGCGGATTGGTGACGGCGGCGCCATTGCCTCCGCGTACCTGCCCGCCGCTAATGTAGAAGAACATGCCTGAGTCGCGCACTTGATCGACGGCGGCGTCGATGGTGATGGGCGAGCCCTGTGTGCTCTGAAATGTGAGCACGGGAATTTCACGGCCGACTGCAGTGTCGACGACGATTGTTGTAGCGTTGGCCGTGACGTCGCCCACCGGAAGATCGCTTCGTTCAATCTCGCTGACGGCGGCGCCTGTGACCTTGAGCTTAAAGGTGCATGCCTTGGTCGATTGCGCGGTGTCGCAGGAGAGGGCGATGCGCCAAGCGCCACCTTTCTTGTATTCTACAAATACCCCTACCCCAGCGCCACCCACTGCGTTCATGGTCAGATCTGGGTCAACGAGCACATTGTTGCTTGGCGTGACGTTGGTGGTTGGATACTGGACGTCAACCCATTGATCACCGCGGCGTCGATCGCGATCGTCGGACCAAACCGTACAGCCTGATGTGATGAGTGCAAGAATGCCGGCCGTTAGAAAAATACGCATGGCTTATCGTCTCCTTGCGCCGCCAGGACTGATCGACGGCGCGTTGAATGTTCTTGATGGAGAAAAAGATGGGGCGACGCTGGGGGCGGAGTAACGAGGCGGGTTTACGCCTCCCAGAGGACTCGGAGACGGCGCGCTGTAGCTAGGCTGCTGGAATGTGGGCGCCGGCCTGTAGCTAGGCGCTAGCGTTGGGGCTTGTGTTTGGAGCGGTGGCGTCGTGTAGCTAGGCTGCTGGAATGTAGGCGCCGGCCTGTAAGTTTGCGCGAAGGCTGGGGCCTGTGTTTGCGCCGTGGGCGCGGGTCTGTAGCTAGGCGCGAAAGCTGGGGCCTGTGCTTGAATCGGTGGTGCGGTGTAGCTAGGCGGTTGGATCGCGGGAGCAGATTCTATGCGAGGCATACGAGTGGGGCCCGCGGCTGTCACCGCGGTCGGCGCAATGCCGAGTGACGCGGGCGATGGCGATGCCAAGGTGGGGGATCCGAGTGCTTTGTTTGGGACCGAACTTTGGGCGTCGCGTGGGCCAGCAAGCGTTGGGGATGCCAGCGTGCGTTGGTCTGCCGAGGATGAGGCTACGAACGAGGCTCGCTGCGAAATGCGGCCGGCCTCAGGACCGCGCACGATGACGGCGCCGATGTTGGATGAAAACAATTGATTGCGATGGCAGTATGAATAAGGAGCGTAGTAGCTGCCGCCATAGATCCAGCGCGCAGAACCTCCAAACCAGTAAAAACTTGGGCCCAAAGGTGCCCAGCCTACATAGCCGAAAGGATCGGTGCGCCAACTTACCCAGGCGCCGCGATACACGGCACCGGGGACCCACGACCAAGCAAAGTTGCTCGTCCAGATCCAACGGCCATAGTGAAACGGAGCATCGGGAAACGGGTACGTGGAGTTCCAAACGTAGTCATTGCCGTAAGCCCAGTGCCCGCCCGTGGTGTACGGCACAAAGCCAGAGCCCACGATGGCGGCGCTGGGGACCCACAACGAGCCGTAGTCCGTGTGTTCGACCCACTGACCGTATGGCGCTAGTTGGTTGCGAAAATCCTGAATGGCATCTGCGCGCGCGTCGTTGGGATCTGCCACGCTCATTGGGTCAGCCGTTGCCAGAGGTGCTGTGGGCGCTCCCGACGCAGCGGCCGCTTGCAAAGGTGCTCCGCCGAGCTGAGGTTGCTGCGGTCCGGCGACGTTTGGGTCCAGTGTGGCCAGCAGGGTGAGCGCAAATGCAGGAATGTTCATGGGAGCTCCAGCGGGGGTGGGTGACACGTGTCCTGAAGAGTCTAACGTCTGCAACATGCGCTTTGTTCCGCGGCGCAGCACAAGGTTACTTCCGTCAGTTTGCCCCTTCGTTGGCTCGTCGGGTACGCTTTTTTGCGATGCGCCTACCGATCTATGTGTTCACAAGTTTTGGTTTGGTGACGATGGCCGCCGCCGCAGACGAGATGCCATCCGCCAAGGCCGAGCCTCCGGTGGCCGCGAGCACGGCCCCCACGACGCCAACGTTGCCACAAGAGCCGCCAAGCGCGCGCGCGCGGTCAGCAGAAACGCTGAGGTTTGACGCGACCGAACAGGAGCACCGCACCTACATTTATGCGGGCGTGCGCTACCGGGGAGTGCTGATGCCCAAGTTTTTGTTGAACGCCGTGGTCAACGAAGGAACATCGATTTACTCCAACGTGGTGGGTCTGGAAGTGGACTTTCGAACCAACGGGCTCAGCATTGTTCCGGCCTTGAGCTTTCAGGAATGGGGCATGCGAGACACGCTTTTTTTGGAGAAGGGAAAGCCCGACACCGTGGCGTCCAATTGGTCGGTCGTGAACAGCAAACTCATGGCCCTGAATGCCACGGTCGATGTGCTGTGGTCCAAAAAGCTGAAGCCCACGCTCGACTTTGAGTACGGCGCGGGCGTGGGGTTGGGCGTGGCCTTCGGGCAATTGGGCGTCAATTGGACGTACTTCGATCCGAACGGCGCGTACCGCACATCCGACGGGCGAAGCATGTCCCCGTGCCAGAGCGAGGGAGGCGTTTCTGCGGGCTGTACACGACGCGAGCATTCGTTTGCCAGCGAGGCGAAAGTCGGTGGCTACGAGGAAAAAAGCTGGATCAACGGTGGCGCCAAACCCAATCTTATCCCTTGGCTCACGCCCCAAGTTGGGTTGCGTTATCGCCCAAGACCCGACGTGGTTGCACGAATTGGTGTGGGATTGGCTCTTACCGGCGTGTGGTTTGGTCTGAGCGGCGACTATGGCGTGGCGGTCGTGCGCCAGGCACAAAAGTCGACGGTGATTTACGAAGAGTGAGAGAGTCCCCGCCGTGAAGTTTCCTGCGCGCTACCGGGCGCTGAAGTCGTTGGGGGCCGGCGGCGCAGGCAGTGTCTGGGCCGTGCAAGATCGCATTGGTGGAGAGCGTCTTGCGCTCAAGCTGGTGCACGAGGGGGCCTCGGTGGGCGAGCTCGATGCGTTGGTTCGTGAGGCAAGCGCGCTTGCGACTCTTTCTCAGGCGGGACTCCCTGGCGTGCGTGGTATCGGCTTGTTGCCGGGGACCAGTCGTCGCTATCTGGTGCGTGAGCTGGTGGAAGGCAACAGTCTCGACGATGTTCTGGATGGCGACA
>JAYWGD010000054.1:0-3101 GCA_043778435.1 Myxococcales bacterium
CTTTTTTTGGATGGGTGCTCAAGCAAGAAGTTGGCGAGCGTTGCGTCGCTCAAATCTTCGAGCAGCAACCAGCCCGTCTCGCAGGACTCGCCGAGCACACGAGGCACCCGCACGCCGCGCGATTCAAGCAGATCTCTTACTTCCAGAAAAGGCCAGCGCTCCCCCTGCAAGCCATGGTCCTTCTCGTCCGGTTTGGTCGCGTCGGGGACAAACATCGCGACTGCAGTGTGTGGGCCGCCCGAAAGGCGAAAGTATTTGCGACTGCTGGCGCCTCCAGGCATCGGATCGATGACGGCGGGAACGCTGGCAAAAGCCTGAGCGTAGAGCTGGGATGCGGGGCGGGTATCGAGCGCAGACATGAAGACCATGGAGCTATCAGAAGCCGCGAGCGGGGGAAAACAGCTCTGCATTTTTTCGGGCCGCCGGCCTAGATTCATTCTACACATTCGGAGCCAATGAGCTCTGCGACCTCCCCGCGCCCCCTAACCGACTTGGAACTCACCAATTTCCTTGCAGAGTACCCTCAATGGGAGCCCGAGGGATTGGGGCTTGCGCAGCTTTTTGCCTTCTCCGATTTCGTTCAGGCACTGGCCTTCGTCAACCGCGTAGGTGCACTCGCGGAGACCCACAACCATCATCCTGACATCTTTTTGTCTTGGGGAAAGGTTCGCGTGTTTTGGAGCACTCACGACACCGGTGGCCTCTCGGACTTCGACCTGCGTCTCGCGCGTCTTTCGGATGCGGCCTATGCGGCTGATGCGCCATGAAGCCAGCCGACATCGAACGGGCGCAGTCGTCTTTGCGCGAGGAGGGCCAAAACGGGCACGGCATTGTGTGGGGCCCCCACTTTCTCACGGCGCTCACGCATCCCAGTTTCGCGCATGAATCTGGGGAACCCGACAACCAGCGCCTAGAATTCTTGGGCGATTCGGTTCTTGGGTTGTGCACCAGCGAACAGCTTTGGACGCTGTTCCCCGACGCCTCCGAGGGACAACTCACCCGCATGCGCGCCGAGCTGGTCAATGCTCAGAGTCTTGCGGAGTGGGCGCGCACGGTCAATCTCGTGGCCTGCATGCGGGTCGGGCGCGGAGCCCGCGCTGGCAAAGAGCATGAGGGCACCAATGTCTTGTCGGATGCGGTGGAGGCCCTGGTGGCGGCCGCTTATCTCGATGGGGGAATGAGCTCTGCGCGGGCCATGGTCGCCTGGGTCATTGCCGCCCGGCTTGCCGAGACCGAACAGTTGGGAGGCCTAGACCCCAAAAGTGCGTTGCAAGAGGCGGTGCAAGCCAACGGCATGCCCACACCGGTGTACCGCGAAGTGGAGGCCTTACGCCAAGGCCGAGACGTGCACTATCTGGTGACGGTGGCCTCTGGCGACGCACACTTGGGCGAAGGCCGAGGAGTTGCAAAAAAACTTGCAGAACGTGCAGCGGCAATCCAAGGCTTGGCGGCGTTGGCGCAGGTCGTGGCGGATGCGCGAAGCGTACAGAGCTCGCCGCCAGGAGAAATCTAAATATGGTGAACCCAGAGTCCTCATCGTCTGCGGTCCCTCGTGCTGTTCCCGAGGGCTCCGTCGGTGTGCTCTTGGTGGGAACGGAGCTCCTGAGCGGCAAAGTCGAAGAGAAAAACCTTGTGCACCTTGCACGTAGTTGTGCACGCATCGGGTACGAGGTTTTTCGCGTCGTGATGGTTCACGACGACGTTCAGGTGATTGCGGCGGCAGTGGCTGATCTGCGTGCACTCTGCACTGTTGTCGTGACTTCGGGGGGCGTTGGTCCCACGCACGACGACGTCACCGTAGACGCCGTGGCGCTGGCGTTTGGGGTGGAGGTGAGGAGCGAGCCCGTGTTGCTCCAAGCGTTGTCGGAGGCTGGAGTCGCGCCGTATGCGGCCGAGCGAATGGCGCGTTTGCCGGAGGGCGCGCAGCTGCTTCGCAGCGAGCAGACGTCGTGGCCCTTGGTACGCATGGGACAGGTCTTCTTGTTTCCCGGAGTGCCCGCCGCGTTTGTCCGAAAGTTGCCAGCGTTCGAGCTGTCTTTGCCGCGTCTGCGCCCTCTGCAGTTGGTGCAATTGTACTTCACCGTGGACGAGGCCGAGCTCGTGCAGGCACTGGATGCTGCCGTGGCTGAGTTCCCCGACGTCCGTGTAGGCTCCTACCCTGTTTGGGACGATGCAGCCTACCGGACCCGCATTACTTTCGAGCATCGCGAGCTGCATCGAGCGGCATCTGCGTCCGACTTCTTGCTTTTACGTCTGAGCGTGTCACAACGCGGCTCCCGAGTATTCGTTCCCTAAACTTCGCTTGTGCCACGGCAAAGATTGGTCAAACTCCACATGCTTCGTTATTCTCCGTCTTTGTGAGGTCTTCGGAAAAATCCCCTATGTGGAAGCTCATCATTGAAGACGACGAGGGCAAGCGCACGGTGATTCACCTCACGCGTGACGAGTACACGTTTGGTCGTCTTGAGGGGCACGCCATTCGGTTAACGGAGCGCAACATCTCTCGCAAGCACGCGAGGTTCTCGAAAACCTCTGCCAGTTATAGCGTTGAAGATCTCGGAAGTTACAACGGCGTGTATGTCAACGGGACGCGCATCGAGCAGGAAAAGTCCTTGTCTCACGGCGATCTCGTTCAGATTGGCGATTACCGCGTGGTGCTGCAAAACGAGCAGGCCGAGGAGTCCGCCAACAAGCGCACCATGCCAAATCTCGAGACCACGATGTCCACCGTCACGGCGGGCACAGGGGGTCGCGGCCGCGAGCTGCTCGAGCGTCCGAGTCGGTTGGTCATGTTGGTGGGGCCCACGCCTGGCACGGAGTATTCCCTCGAACTTCCCAAGGTTGTGATCGGTCGCGGGGAGGATTCGGCCATTGTGGTGGATCACAATTCGGTGTCACGAGTTCATGCAGAGATTGTGAGGCTAGATGAAGCACGTTGGGAGATTCTTGACCGTGGATCTTCGAACGGATTGCGCGTCAACCTGGTCGAGCTCACACAGCGAATCTTAGAGCCCGGTGATGTCGTCGAGCTCGGTGACGTGCAGTTCCGGTTTGTGGCTAGGGGCCAAATCTTTATCCCCGCGCCTGGCGAATTGCGTCTT
>JAYWGD010000055.1:0-3097 GCA_043778435.1 Myxococcales bacterium
TCCAGGCCGCGCGCATCTATCTGGCAGGAACATCGTTTCGATTGGACGGCGATATAGGTGCGCAACGCACACACTTTCGGGCAGCATGGTTGCTTGGGAATTTGCTGCAAGACGCACACTCGCCCGTATTGCAACGTAGTTGGAAATCTGGGGTGGAGCGAGCGAGTACATGGTTGGGCAAAGGCCGAGGCGCACTTCCCACGCAACTTTCGGAGTTTGCAGAACGCGCAGGCATCGCGCGTGGCGACTATGCCCATGCCAGCGACGTGACTCATATCGACGCGTGGCGCGAGGCAACGTTTGCTTCGCCGTCGGCGGTTCGAGCGTACAGCTTGTATGGACGTTATCTTCCGGCCGATGACGAGGTTTTCGGCCGGGCCCTTGCCCCGCGTGTTCCGGGGAGGACCCATGCCTCGTCGCTGGACATCGCTTACACGTGGAGCTCAGGCGCGGCACTGCTCGATGTGGATTTGCTCGCGGGGCACGACTCCCCGCGCTATGTCGCCGCGCTTGAGCCTCTGCGCGCGCGCATGAACACGATCGCCGGCACACACGACAGCGTGTACGCCTCTTGGCTGAGTGCGATGCACGCAATGACGCTTCGCTCCCACTCGGCGGTGGCGGAGCCCTATTCCGCCACGCTGACCCATGATGCGCGACTTACGCAATCGGCCCTGGCCGCATGGTCCGTGGGCCGCTTGATGCTCGATTGGAACGAGCCCTCAAACGATGCCGCAGCAAACCCCACTCCAGACACATCGGAGATCGATGCTGTGGTCGAACTTCATCCAGAGGCCATCGCTCACCTCGCCGCGACGTTGGAACAAGCACACCGCGCCGCGCGTCGCTTGGCAGGCGACTCACCGCTCGCTTCGGATGCCATGGTCTCTGCGAATCTTGCGCTGCTGCGAGCTTGCCTCCAATCAGCCAACGCACGAGCTCAGGGCGTGCAACCCGACGACAGCGTAGGTCACGAGCTTTCGCATGCCGCAACGCGGTTTGCCGAGCTCGATTCACTTGGCGAAGCGATGGGCGTCTCGTCCGTCATTCGCGCCCGCGTGGAGGTGGATCTAGGTCCTCGCATTGCAAGTTGGGACGTGGGCGCCGGAAGCGCGCGAGAAGGTCTTTTCCTGGTACCGGATGCAAGTTCTGGCAAGTGGGTTTTGCGCACGGGCTTGGTGATCCCGCACGAGGAAGGGGCCGCTGGCGCCACCGAGCATCCGATGGTTGGGACCTACTTTGTAGGCGAAAAGTAGACACTGTCGGCCGACGATTGTTGGTGACAAGAAGCGCAAGTAGACAGCGCGGCAAGTGAGGCGGGCTCTCCGTTCTCAAGTGCACTATACACCCATACATTAGCCACTTTCTGCATTCGGAGCCAGGCCGTGCCCTGCGTTTGGCTCAGCACTCGGCCCACAAGCTCGGCGCCATTGGGTGCAGTACGCACCTTTCCTACGATCACACTGGTGGCCGACTCATTGGCGTAAGTTGTCCAGGTGGCGCTGGGGTCACCATAGAGGTGCGTGCGTCCGCTGCTGCCTGACCACGCGGTAAGCCCGGCCGACCAATCAGAAGGAGCCGAAGAAGACGTTAGGCCTGCATCACTTGCAGTCTGCACGGGAGTCACAACCGCGCGAGCCACTGGCGACATCGGCCCCGTGCTTACCCCAATGCTGGCGCTGGGCATTGCCCCGGCTCCGCCGCCGCAAGCTGCACACAAAAGCAAGCCGCGGGCAAACCAGGGATTAGACGTTGCGTGTTGCACCTCTGGACACCTAAAACAGGACGCGTGCCACGGACAACCAACGAGACAAAACGACTGCGCGCGCCCAAGCTCAGCCATCCTTTTCACATCGTGTTGGTCGAGCCGGAGATCCCGCCCAACACGGGCAACATCGCGCGTCTCGCTGCCGCCACAGCGTGCCCGTTGCATCTGGTGGGCAAGCTAGGATTTCGCATCGACGAGCAAGCCGTGCGACGCGCTGGCGTTGATTACTGGCATTTGGTGGATGTGCGTCAGCACGACAGCCTCGAGTCTTTTTGCTCCTCGTTTCGTGAGATCTCGCCATCGGGGAACATCCATTTGTTTACGGGCGTGGCGACCCGCACCTATACAAAGGTGCGGTTTACACCCGGTGACGCTTTGGTGTTTGGCAAGGAGAGCACGGGACTCTCGCAAGAGCACATGGACATCTTCCCCGACAACTGGGTGGGCATTCCCACACTTGGCGCAGTGCGTAGCTTGAATTTGGCGAATGCGGTCTCCATTGGACTATTCGAGGCCTTGCGGCAAAGTGGCACCCTCGACCAAGCCGCCATTGCCTGATCGCGTTTGCGGGGCAATGCACACCTCGCCCCTTTCGAAAGACAGCTCACCCATGATCATCGGTGTCCCCAAAGAGATAAAGACCCGCGAGTACCGCGTTGGCATGACCCCTGCAGGCGTACGCGCACTCACAAGCCGCGGCCACACGGTGCGCGTGCAAACGGGCGCAGGCGAAGGCGCAGGCATCAAGGACGACGACTACACGCGCGTGGGCGCTACGCTCGTGACGACAGCGCTCGAGGCCTGGGCCTCGGACATGGTGGTGAAAGTCAAAGAGCCACTGCCCGCAGAATACACCTATTTTCGTGAAGGCTTGATTCTCTATACCTATTTGCACTTGGCGCCCGAGCCTGAGCTCACCCGCGAGCTCGCAATGCGCAAAGTGACGGGTGTCGCTTACGAGACCATCGCCAATGCCGACGGCACCTTGCCGCTGCTTCGCCCCATGAGCGAAGTTGCAGGGCGCATGGCCGTTCAAGTGGGCGCCACATGCTTGGAGAAGGAGCACGGCGGCAAAGGTGTTTTGCTGGGCGGCGTGCCTGGAACGAGGCGTGGACGCGTGGTGATCTTGGGAGGCGGCGTGGTGGGCCGCAACGCCGCCACCATCGCCATCGGCATGGGTGCACAAGTGACCGTGCTCGACGTGCGCGCCGAAACCATGGCCTACCTCGAAGACATCTTTGGTGGCGCCGTGGAGACTTTGTATTCCAACCCGCACAACATCGAGCAAGCGGTGCGCCGCGCAGACTTGGTGGTCGGCGGTGTGCTCGT
>JAYWGD010000056.1:0-3093 GCA_043778435.1 Myxococcales bacterium
GGCCCCACCACTTTGAGGCGGTACAACAACTTGGCAAAACCAAAGGGAAACAACTTGCCGCGCAGATCGGGGATCATCTCGTTCAGATTTGGGAGACCAATCGCAAAAGCCGCGGGCTCGCCGTCGATGCTCACAACTTGCGTGAGCTCCGGCAAGAGCACCATTCCAAGATCTTTTGCCAGCTTCTCAGCTTCTGGAATGGTGATGGCCACGCTGCCCCAATTGTCCGACCACGCATCGTTGAAGATATCGACGCACGACAAGATATCGGCTTTGAGATTCTTCATGTCCAATGGGCGAGCCGAGACTTCCGGCATCATGCTCACTGCTTTGTATGCATTCTTCACGCGTTCACTCATCGCGCCCACTTTGTACTTCCACGCGTACAAGTCTTTCAACTTCTTGTACCCAGCGCCCTCAATCAAAACGCTTTGGTAGGGATGGTGATGCGGCATCATGATCGCCGGCGGCGTTTCGAAGCCCTCGACCAAACACCCGATCTCTTCGTTGATGTTCAGCGACATGGGCCCCTGCACGCGCGTCATGCCATGATGGCGGAGCCACTCTTCGGCGCGCGTGATGAGCGCGCTGCAGACGTCTTGATCGTTCACGGTGTCGATGAAGCCGAAGAAGCCGGTGCGCTCACCGTACTTCTCGTTGTGGCCGCGATCGATAGACGCGCTGATGCGACCCACACACTTTCCGCCCTTGTGTGCGGTGAAGAACACGGCCTCACCGTGATCAAAAAATGGGTTCTTCTTGGGGTGCAAGCGCTCGTTCAAGTCCATATCAAGCGCGCGTACATAGTGCAGATCGTTCTCGTAGATGGCGTCTACACAGTTGTAGAATTCTTTGAGGTTGCCGCCCGCATCGATGCGCTTGATGTCCAACATGGAATCCATGTCTAGCACGAGAGAGCCTGCGTTCCGCAATCCCGCCCGGCGTTCAGTTGTGCAGCGCTGCCCAAAAGGTGCGTGCACCACGCGACACCTGCAGCAACAAGGTGCCATCTGCCGAGAGTCGCGCGATGTCAGATACCGTGGGATTTTCCTGCCCATCAGCGTTTAAGATGCGGTCATCTTTACGCAGCGCTGCGCGATCGGCGGCGCTACCGAGAACAACACTGGCCACCCGTGTCGAGCGCTCGTTGCGCACGCTCTTGTCGGCTGCGCGCACCGTCAAGCCAAGCCCAGATGCGCGCGGCGCAGATTCCATCGGCAGAGGCGCCGGCGGGCCGTCGGGCCGCTCGCCGAGCACCATCTGCGTCTGGTACCGCACGCCCTTGCGCCACACTTCGAGCGACACTTGTTGCCCGGGATGCAGTGGGCTCAGTGCACGCGCCAGATCGTGCCCGAGATGCAAAGACGCCGAACCCAAACGCGTCACGATGTCGCCCGGCGAAAGCTTGGCCTGCATTCCGGGTCCTGCAGCATTCACGCCGCCCAACAGCACGCCCGAGTAGGGTTCGGCGCCCATCGCGCGCGCAAGATCTGGGGTGAGATCTTGATAGTCGACGCCAAGCCAAGGACGCGACACATGACCCCGCGCGGCGAGCTGTTTTGCGACCTCCACCGCCATCTCTACGGGCACGGCAAAGCCAATGCCGCGCGTGTCCGCCACCACCATCGCGTTGATGCCCACCACACGGCCCTTCAGATCGCACAGCGGACCGCCTGAGTTGCCGGGGTTCAATGCCGCGTCGGTTTGCAGGTAGTCCTCGATGAGATTGGCGCCAATGCCGCCACGACCTTTGGCGCTGAGCACGCCTGCAGTCACGCTGTAAGACAAGCCATACGGCGCGCCGATGGCCACAAGCCAATCGCCTTGCGACAGCGACAACGATTGCCCGCGCTCCGCGGGCTGGAGACCGGAGGCGTCCACATGCAACAGCGCCAGATCGGTGGAGAGGTCACGACCCACCACGCGCGCAGAAAACCTACGGCCGTCCAATAGGCGCACCGAAAGAGCAAGCGCGCCGTCGAGCACGTGCGCTGCGGTGAGCACATCGCCCGACTCCGTCCAAATCACGCCCGTTCCCGTGGAGCGACTGACCACCGCGCTGCCATCGCCGTTGCTTTCACGGCCTGTCACATCGATGACGACAACCGATGGGCTCACAGACTCTGCAACGCGTACAAATGGCGACGTGAGAGGCGCAGGTTCAGACGCAATCGCCGGCGCCACAAGCAGCGTGCAACATGCACCTATACAAATCCACCAGCATATTTTCAAGAGTCGATCCCAGTCCACCAGGCCTCACCGCCTTCGGGCCATCGCACACGCGTGTGTTCCAAACACAAGCCCCGCGCAGGTGCCGTAATGCCAGCATCCTCGCGCCGCCCCGTGCGAATGGCGTTGAGTACGGTGCCCGGAGGTCGACGCCCGGCACCTACTTCCACCAGCGTGCCCACCAAGATGCGCACCATGTTGTGCATAAATCCAGTACCGGTCACGCGCAGGATGACTACGCCGTCGCCTTCGGTGACGCTGACTTCACGGAGCGTACGCACGCGGTTGGTGCGCTTGTCTTGCGAACTTCTGAACGCCGAAAAATCATGTGTACCTTGCACCAATGTGGCTTCTGCGCGCAGACATTCGATGTCTACCGGATAGGGGATATGCCACGAAGTATCTCGGCGCAATGGGTCTCGAATCCGGCCTATGCGGAGTGTGTAGCTGTAGGTCTTGTCGTCCACGTGAAAACGAGGAACAAAAATGCAAGGCAGCGTGCGCGCAGCCACCACGGCGATGTCATCCGGCAAGTGCGTGTTGGTCCCATGAACCCATCCGCGACCGGGGATGCGTGCTGCGGTTTGAAACGCGACCACCTGGTCCCGTGCATGCACCCCTGCATCGGTGCGGCTTGTTCCGCGCAGGCCACGCACATCCGGCGCAAGCACCTTCAATGCCTTCAACACCTGACTCGCGATGGTCTGCCGATCGACCTGAACTGCCCATCCCGCGTAGGCTGTGCCATCGTAGCTGAGGCGCAGACACACCGTCTGACCGCAGTCGTCCTCCTTCACGTATCGAAACGTAGGCTCGTTCAACGAGGCTTGAAAGAGATGGGCACGGTCATGTCGACGCAGCCAC
>JAYWGD010000057.1:0-3092 GCA_043778435.1 Myxococcales bacterium
CTTTGGAAAATCCCACCACCTCGCTCGATGTCGTTCCCAAGTGGGAGACCTGCACGCTTGGGCTTCCGTTGCCACAGCTTGCGGTCGACCACGCGTCGAAAGATGTGTTCATCACGCGAATTGCATCCGCAAGCGCGACCTGAGAACTCGCGGACTCGCTCATGTGGTAGCCCACACATCTCGGTCTCCACCAAAGCGGCGCTCCTGTGCTGCCACACGAGACTGAGGCGTCGAGAACGGTGCGCCGGCGACAGTAGGCCTGCGCTTCTACGCCCCAGAGGAGCAAAGTCGACAGTGCAAGGATAGCCGCGACAGGCAAACGCTTCATCTTTCAAACGCTATCAGTGCTTTGCACAATCGGGCAGCTTTGCAGCACAGGCTGGTTTGGATTATTGCTTGGCTTAAGAATTATGGTCACACGCACCGACATTTTGGTTGTGGGCACAGGCGTCGCAGGGCTGAGCTTTGCTCTAGAGGCAAGCGCGTATGCGCGCATCTTGCTTGTCTCAAAAAGAATCGCTGACGAATCGAACACCAAATACGCGCAGGGCGGTATTGCCGCGGTGCTTGATTCAGCCGATTCCTTTGAGGCGCATGTGAGCGATACAATGGTCGCGGGCGCCGGGCTCAATCATCGAGACACTGTGGAGCTTTGCGTGCGCGAAGCGCCCGATCGCATTCGCGCCTTGCTTGAGCTCGGCACCGCGCTCGACCGCGATAGCGAGGCCAAATTGTCTCTGCACCTGGAAGGGGGGCACAGCGCTCGACGCATCGTGCACGCGCAGGACATGACGGGGCGCGAGGTGGAACGCGCACTTTTGGAGAAGGTGCGCAATACACAGAACATCGAACTTTGGGAGGACCACACCGCGGTCGATCTGATCACGTCGGCGGTGCCAGGCGGCCCAGACGTATGCGTGGGGGCATACATTTTGGACAGCGAAAATGCACGGGTTCGCACAGTGGTCGCTCACGCCGTGGTCCTTGCGACCGGAGGCGCCGGGAAGGTGTATTTGTACACGACCAACCCCGACGTGGCGACCGGCGACGGAGTTGCCATGGCGTATCGCGCGGGATGCGAGATTGCGAATATGGAATTTTATCAGTTCCATCCCACGTGCTTGTTTCATCCCAAAGCCAAAAACTTTCTGATCAGCGAAGCGCTCCGCGGAGAAGGCGCATTGCTCAAGCGTCTGGACGGAACCGCATTTATGACGAGCTACGACTCGCGGGGAGATCTGGCGCCACGTGACATCGTTGCGCGTGCCATCGACTCCGAGCTCAAACGAACGGGCGCTGATCACGTGAATCTCGACATCACACATCGCGGCGAGGCCTTCGTGAAATCGCATTTCCCGAACATTCACGCGCAGTGCTTGGAGTTCGGCATCGATATTGCCAAAGAGCCGATTCCAGTGGTCCCAGCAGCGCACTATATGTGCGGCGGCGTGAGCACGGATTTGCATGGCCGCACCTCGGTTCCCGGCCTCTGGGCGATTGGAGAATGTGCACACACCGGACTGCACGGAGCCAATCGTCTTGCGTCCAATTCGTTGCTCGAGGGGCTGGTGTTTGGGCACCGTGCGGCGGTGGCCCTTTCACAGGTGCCGCGTGTCGCGCCGCTTCCAGAGGTACGTGTTTGGGACAGCGGCAAGGCGCGCATCAGCGAAGAGGCGGTGGTCGTGACTCAAAACTGGGACGAGCTTCGCCGTACGATGTGGAACTACGTCGGTATCGTGCGCAGCAACAAGCGCCTTAAAATGGCTTCGCGCAGACTCGCGCTGCTGCAAGAAGAGATCTCTGACTACTACTGGAACTACGTCATCACTCGCGATCTCCTTGAGCTGCGAAACATCGCCACAGTGGCCCAGCTCATTGTGGACTGCGCCTCGGCCCGCAAGGAGAGCCGAGGCCTGCACAGCACTGTTGACTATCCCAATGTGGACAACGCCTATGCGCACGACACCGTGCTAAAACGCGGAGTTCCTGCACAATTGGGACTCTAGGTATCGAAGCCAAAAAAGAGTTTCACACGGCTTGTTCGAATGAGCTACGTAGCGTTTCACGCACATGGCACGTTGGGAATTTCCACTACCGGATTTGGGTGAAGGCGTTACCGAAGGCGAGATCGTCGCTTGGCTTGTAAAGCCCGGAGATCAAATCCGCGAAGATGCACCTGTCGTAGAGGTGATGACCGACAAGGCCACGATGACCATCACATCGTCGAGGGCAGGCACGGTGGTGGAGACACGCGGCAAGATTGGCGACATCGCCAAAGTGCATTCGGTGCTCGCCGTGCTCGATGTGGTCGAGGTTGGCGGCGGTAGCTCGGTCGCACCGACGGAGGCAACGCCGCAAGCGGACATTCCCACACGCGTCACGGCGGCTCCCATGGACGAGCCAGCTCCGGCGCCTGCGCCCTCTGTAAGCGCACTGGGATCGGCCTTGGCGACCCCTGCAACCCGCAAGTTGGCGCGTGAGCTAGGCATTGTTTTGGAGTCCGTTGTCGGGTCAGGAGAGCAAGGGCGCGTGACACGCGAAGACCTCGAGTCTCACGCTGCGGTTAAGAGCACGCAGACTGCTGCGCCCGCGCCCGCGCACGCCCAAACGGCTGCAGCGCCGTCTCGCGAACCTGTCAAAATCGCAGCGAGCCAAGGCACGCCAGGCGTTGAAGATGAGCGTGTCCCGTTTGCGGGCATGAGGCGCAAAATCGCGGCCAAAATGGCTCAGTCCAAGCACACGGCGGCGCACTTTACCTTCGTCGAAGAATGCGATGTTGGTGCGCTTAAAGCCCTTCGCGCACGCATGAAAGTGGGCGCCGAAAAAGAAGGTGTAAAGCTCACGTTTTTGCCCTTCATCGTCAAGGCGGTGGTGGCTTCGCTCAAAAAGCATCCAGTACTCAACTCGGCACTTGATGAGAGCACCAACGAACTTGTGTACCGCAAGGGGTACCACATCGGCATCGCCGCCTCGACGGACGCCGGGTTGATGGTTCCGGTAGTGCGCGATGCCGATCGCAAAAGCATTTTGCAGGTTGCACGGGAGATCGATCGTCTGGGCACCGACGCCCGCGCCGGCAAGGCCAAAGCCGA
>JAYWGD010000058.1:0-3075 GCA_043778435.1 Myxococcales bacterium
TCCTTGCCTGTCCCACTCTCGCCGCGCACGAGCACCGGAACATCCGATGCAGCCACGCGGCGAATGGCTTCGAACAACATACGCATCGCCTTCGAGGAGCCCACCATGTCGCCAAAGCTCTGGCTCTCCTTGAGCTCCGAGCGCACAGCTCGGAGCTCAGCACGTGTACTATGCAATGATCTACTTCGCTTGTCGAGGAGCTCACTCACCCGCTCTTTTTGACGCTTCAGTCTGGCCACCAATCGCGCGGTGTCGAGCACGGCCGCAGCGTGCGCCAAGAGCGCGTTTACAACCGGAAGATGTTCCAAAAGGCGCGTCTCCGACGCGCTCGAGAGCTCAAGGTACATGGCTCCTTGCATCAAGCCACCCACCGTCGTCGACAAGCCCAACTGCATCGGAGCACGCGGAATCGGCACACATGCATAGGCGCCAACCTCGGGGTCCGTGGCCACCACCACCTCTCCAGAATCGGCACACTGCTCGAGCCGCGTTCTCACATTCGTGAGCCGAGGAGAATCGAAACTGTAAGGACAAACCCATTCTGAACGCCCCAACGGATCGCGGTACAGCAACATGCCTCTCGCTCCGCCCACAATGGCGACGGCATGCGCAAGCGTGTCCTGCATAACCCGTGCCGGCTCATGAACCCGCACCAAGGCGCGTGCGCTCTGCACCAAATGTTGCATGGCTGTAGGCGACGGAGTGCCCACCGTCGCCGCGCTTACGGACACCGACACGGCACCTCGCGTCGTCAGTAGCCCAAACCCTCGCAGCTCTGCACGACGCGCGTCGTTCCAAAACACCTCACAAAGATCTCGTGGCAAGGGCGACGCGATCTCCTCCAGCACCTCCAACGCCTCTGTGGCAGCACGATGCGCCAAGGCAGGCGCCCCCAAGTCTCGATGCACGCGCGAGAGAGCCAAAAGGGCTTGCCACAACCGTTCTTTCGAATCGACTTTACGCGCAACGGCGGCCGCTGCTGCGAATGCTCCTACGGCCGCATTGAGTCCTTCTGTTTTATGCACCACGCAAGCATCTGCATAAGCCCACAACGGCTCAAGTTCGATACTCCCCCTATCAGGGTGTAGTGCCCGCAATTCCTTCAGACGCTCGACGAGAAGAGCGCCTCCAACATCCCCTCGCGCAGTGTCGCAAACCAACCAATTCAGCGACGCTTCGCATGCATCCGCGTGCATGCCAATGGCCGAGAACTGCTCTGAACATTGCTTGTAATTCGCACTTGCTTGCGACCAATTGGTTCCGCGCTCCAAAAGCTCGGCGCGCAGGCCCAACAGTTGCGCCGCGGCATAGGGCGACAGGGCGTAGTCATCAAGCGCCCGAATGCTTTCGGCCGCGCGCTCGTACCGTCCCAATTGCAAGTTGAACGCCACCACATTGAGCGTGGCCGTATACGCCGCCAAATCGGCGCCCAATCGTTCAGCCAGATCGATCGCTGCCTCACACAATCGCAAGGCCTCAGCCATTTGCCCAAGCACATGAGCCAGCAGAGCACTGTTGACGTAAGTGGAACACAGAACCCATCCGTCTCCCGCAAGCTCAGCGTTCACAATAGCCTCTGCATAGTGCATGCGTGCGGAATCATTGCTCCCCGCTCGCTGCTCCGCGATGGCCAAAGACGCCGCCGCAATCGCACGTGCGCGCGTGCCTGAGTCTGCCGGCATCTCGCGATAGAGCGATTCCAACACCTCGACATTTTGCGGCGAAGGTCTGGCCATCGCTTGCGCAAGCGCGGCCACCACACGCAGCTCAAATCCCGATTCTTGTCGCGTTTCGGCATCCCGCAACACCGACTCAATCCCATCGTAGTCGCCGCTTCGAAGCATCAGCCTTGCGCGATAGAGCGACACTTGCGCGCGCTCGTTGGCATCCTGCGCAGCTGTTGCCGCAGCCTCCAACCACATAGCCGCGCCGTCGTTGTCCCCTTGCGCAATCCGCACACGAACTTCGCCGATCGCACGCGCGAAAACGTGCGCTTCGGCGGGTCCCATACTCAGCTGCTCAAGAGCGACTCGCGCGGCGGCAAACCGCCCAGAATCCAACGCCGTCGCCAAACGCACATGCCAAAGAGGGATCTGATCGTCGGCATCATCAAATTTGGCGCGCTCAACGTCTTCGCGACTGACCATCGCGCGCCCAGCGCAGCGCTCCACGAGCTCGCGCAGAGCCCCAGGACGCCCTTGCGCATGATCGAGCATCGCAAGCACTGCGGTGCGGGATGCAGAGGGAATCGCCGTCCGAACAAGGGATTCTTGAACGCTCGCAGAGAGCTCCTGAATGTCATAACAAGACGCGAATGTAAGCGACGAAACATCGCTCTCACGCTCCGCGATAAAGATCGCGCGCGCGTCCCCTTTTTGATGCGCCAACAGGGCGTCGAGATCGGCTGCATGCATCAGGTCGATGTCGTCCACCACAAGCCACGCGCCAGGCCGCTCGGCCAGCTCTTCGGCGTAAACGGCCAGCGATTTTGCTTTAGGCGACGAAGCGACATGCACCACGTCGTCGCCTCCGGCCGCCAAGCTCCATGCCAGCTCCAACCCCAAGGTGCTTCGCCCACTTCCCCGCGGTCCACGGATAAGCAAATGCCCCGCTGAAGGAAGCCCGCGCACCGTATCGACCAGCCCGCGTACCGTGTCGCCGATGCCATCCACGCGCCACACCAACGCGCGCGATCTTGCGGGCATCAGCACACCCGGAACCGCTGCGAGTTCGGCAAGAAACTCGTCGACCGAGGGATGACGCGCGGTAGGCACCAGCGACAACGCGCGATGCACCACCCGCGTCAGGCCCAGGCGAGTTTCTTCGGCAAGCTCATCGCCGCGGCGCGCAACACCATCGCGCAGCGTCGCCCCCAAAGAGTACACCTCGGCGCGCACCGTGAGGCGCTCGCCTTCGAGTAATTCTGGCGCCGCAAAACGCGGCGTCAGCCCGAGCGTCCGCGTCCCGCCGAGCAACAAAGGCGCCGAGAGGCCCAGGTCCACAAGGCTGCCGCGCCCTCCTTTGGACACGATGATGTTCGCAGGCTTGAGATCTCCGTGAAGCGCACCCGCGCGA
>JAYWGD010000059.1:0-3070 GCA_043778435.1 Myxococcales bacterium
GGCGCCTCGTGCGGTACCTGTCAAGTCGAGGTGTTGTTGGGCCTAGACGAGCTTTTGCCCGCAGAAGATGAAGAGTTGGATCTGCTTGAGGCCCTCGATGCCGCGGCCAACATACGGCTCACGTGTTGCACCAAACTGAAGCCGGGAGCCACACTGGTCCGCCTGCGCCCACGAAACGAAGAGTGACGCGCATGAACGTCTCGGCACCTGGCATCTCGGTTCGCCGCCCGCAGTGGTACGATGTGCTCGCGTTTGTAGACATGTATTCCGTGTTCTACTTGGTGGTGCTTTTGCTGGCCTCCATTGGCGGTTACGGGCCGCGCCGAGAGCATGCCATCGTGGTGGTCACCATCGATTTGGCGTGTGCACTTGCGTTGCTGTATGTCGCTCGGTTCCGCAAGCGCGACACGCCAAACCCATGGGTTGAGTTCGTGTATCGAGCGGGCTTTGTCGCGATCACGGCAGGTACTTATTTGCAGCTTCAGTACATCTTGCCGGCGGCCTCGCGCACCGCCTACGACGCCAATATTTATGCCTTCGACATGCGCGTCTTCGGCTACGAGCCCGCGCTTGCATGGGACCAATACGTCACGCCCGCGCGCACAGAATGGTTCGCCGTCTTCTATTACTCGCACTTTTGCATCATCCTCGCTCATGCAGTCTTTTATCTACTCAACGGGCGCAACCTCCGGCGCTTGATGCATCTATGCACCTCACTGGTGCTCGTCTTTTGCACGGGGCATTTGCTGTACATTGTGGTTCCTGGCTATGGCCCCGTGCATCACTTTGCCGATCAATTTGTTCACCCGCTCGAGGGAGGTGTCTTCTGGCATCTGGTGCAGGAGGCGGTGGCCACGAGCGGCGCCCAAAAAGACATTTTCCCCAGCCTACACACCGCGGGGCCTTCAGTGTTTTGCATGATCGCTTGGGTGCATCGCAAATCGGCCCCTGCGCGCTATATTTGGTTGCCGCTGAGTCTCTGGACGACCCAAATCATTCTCGCCACCATGTATCTGCGGTGGCACTACCTGATTGATATCTTGGCTGGTCTCACTCTTGCCGCCATCAGTTGTTATGCCGCGCTACGCATCACAGACTGGGAGCTCAAGCGACGGCCTAAGCTCGGGCTGCCACCGGTGTTTGCCCTTGAGGCCTTTCCGTGGCTTCGAGGTCGCACAGAATCGTCACATCAAGGCGCGTGACAGCGCACAATCCTGTGCTAAGTGCGCCTCCTATGTCGAACCGATTCGCCTGGGCCTTTACCACCGTCACCCTTTTCGGCTCTGTTGCCATGATCGCTGCTTGCAGCGACGACGCAGCAACCACCAGCAAATTGCCTGTCACATCCGGAAAAGACAGCAGCGTGGTCGTCAACGGCGACACGGGCGTTGCAGACGGCCAAGACGGCAGCGTCACCACGGGTGACTCGTCGGCCGGCACATGCACCGATAAGACGCCACCTCAGGTTCGGCAGGCGGGAGACGGGCCTTTCTGTCCCTTCCAAACAGCCACGCTGCCCGATGGCGGTCGACTGCCCTCCAACTGCGCTGCTGGCAATCGTTGCTGCAGCGCCAAGGTTCTCAGCGGTGGCAAAACGCTCACCAACAGCAAGTGCCAAGTAGACACTTGTGGTTATGCGGACACCAAAGCAGGAACCGAGTGGCAGTGTGCGGGGCCCGAGCATTGTGGCTCCGGCTCCAAGTGCTACCTTGTTCCAAGCAATCAGGCCGCTGGGGGAATTAAGATTTCCGTTCGTCAGTACTGCGCTCCGGAGTTTTTGGAGTCTTCTTTCCACTTGGGAACGCGTTGCAAGTCCGCGTCGGATGTGGGCGACTATGAAGTCTGCTCGTTGCCCGGCAGCAAGGATGCTGGCGCGGGCACCGATGCCGGTGGCTCGGTGAACGTGGGCTGTCCCTCGGGCAAGGTCTGTACCCCGTTTACAGTAGACAACCGAGACCTCGGTTACTGCAAATGATCGGCAAACCACGAGCACTTTCGGGCTCGTGGTTTCTTCTTGCCTCGGGTTTGGTGGGGCTGGCCTGCTCGGCAGCCCCACCAAACCCGAGGCGCCAGCGCTGTGGAGACGCCCGCGAGCGACGGTAGCGTCGAGCCAGGAACAGATGCGGGTGTACAAGCTCCATCGGCTGCGGGGCAAGTGACGCCGACTGGAGATTCTGGCACTGTGGTGTCGGGGGACTCTGGCGTCACCGAACAAGATGCCGGCCCCGTGGTATGTGTAGCCAAGACGGCCCCAAAAGTACGCGCCGCTGGAATGGGCCCTTTTTGCCCGTTCTCCGCGCCGGTGGATGGCAGCACCACATCGTTCAAAGGTGCCAACTGTGCCGCCACAGAGAGCTGCTGCACGGCCACTAGCAACACGGGCAAGACGGGCGCTTGCACCGCAGCCAACACCACGTGCGCATTCCAAGTGCCCGATGGCGGCACACGGTGGGCGTGCGCAGGCAACAACCACTGCTCGGTAGGCAAGAGCTGCTACCTCGTGCACACCACGCGGGAGGGCGCCAAGCCTCTTGCCATCGCGCCAGAGCCCGGTTGCCCAGCCGACTACTTGGCCGCAAGCAACGCGATGGGCACGCAGTGCAAAACCACGCCCGACAGCATGGACATTCGTGTCTGCGCATTGGACGATACAAGCGCTTGCCCAAGCGGCACGGTTTGCACGGCCTTCCGCTCGTTTGGGCGCGACTTGGGCTACTGCAAGTGAGCTCGGTCCTCAGGCTTGCTGCCTGGGTCCAAGCCCTACACACAAGCCCCCGATGCCCGCAAAGGGTGGCAGGGGCTTCTTGTTCGAGCGCTCTATGCGCCCGCTCGAGCAAGCATCCAGGCGCCGACCTCGTGGGCGATCTCTAGCCCGTTCGGTTCGTTCAGAATCTCGTGGTAGAGGCCGTCGTAAACGCGCATAGTTTTGTCGGTGCTGCCTATCGATCCAAACACATCGCGTGCAGTCTGCAAGCTTGCGACCGGATCGGCGCCCCCAAAGCCCATCCAAAAAGGCAGGCTTAGTTTGCGTGCGGAGTGCATCAATCGCTCTTGCGCCGCAGTGGCCTCC
>JAYWGD010000060.1:0-3069 GCA_043778435.1 Myxococcales bacterium
GCATCTCAGGGCGAGGCGCCAACACATCTAAAGCGCAACCGCATCCCCAGGCGGAGGCGCCAACACATCTAAAGCGCAACCGCATCCCCAGGCGGAGGCGCCAACACATCTAAAGCGCAACCGCATCCCCAGGCGGAGGCGTCAACACCCCATTGTACAAGCAGCCGCATCTCAGGGCGAGGCGGTGGGGTTGAGACATTGTTCTGGTGTTACGTGCACGTCACTTGCCAGCGAGAGAAGACCTGCTACGTGCTGGGCTTCGCGATTTTCCTATTGCTCGGAGCACCATACCCCATGCGCAACATCATCCTCGCCTCCGTTGTCGGTCTCGCTGTTTATGGCTGTGCATCGCAAACGGTGGATCGCCTGGAGGGCAACACCTCGCTGGATGTAGATGCTGGCTCGGGCACCCCAAACTTGGGTGGAAAACAGGCCGACGCAGCTCCAATCAAGATTGAGCCCGAGCTCGGCAACACCACGTTTTACGTGCACACCAACACAGAGTTGTTTGAGGTAGATCCCACCAAACCAGAAACGCCCATGAAGAAGCTGGGCGCTTTCGATTGCGTGGGGAAGGGCAATGAAGCCAGTTCGATCACCGACGTGGCGGTCGACAAGTCGGGGCGCATCTTTCTGGTTGCATCCCCCTCCGCCGGAAGCGGCAAAAGCCTCGCGTTCCTGGACGTGAAAGTAGAAGACGGTGTGGTCAAATGCGCAGGTAAAGGCGTTGCGCTCAACACGGAATCCGTTTTGATGGGCGCGACCTTTGCACCTGAGGGAACTGTGCTTCCCGACGCGGAGGCCTTGGTGATCGCGGACAAGTCTGGCGACTTGTATGAGGTCGATACGACCACCGCCGAGACCACCCTGCTTGGAACCTTTGGCTCGGTGCCGAAGGCAGATGCTCAGGGCAACACCTATGCGAGCAAGAACGTGGGCACCCGCTTTGTGATCAGCGGCGACATCGTTTTTATGTCGGGCAACGGGAAGCCAGTGGGCTTTGCCACCGTGCGCGACTTGGCAAAAGGAACGGGCACTGCGAACAAGATCGACACACTGGTAGAGATCGACATGAGCAAGCTGCGCCCAGGCAACACCAAGAGCGTCGTCAAAAAAGTGACCGGTCAAGTTCTTAAAGCCGACAGCTGCACGGACACTCAAAATTCTTACGGAGCTCTCTACGGCATCGCAGCCTTCGGAACCCAAATCTATGGATTTTCTCACTCGATTGCGCAAATGGTAAGCATCGACAACAGCACCGGTGCCGCGTGCCTCGTTGCTGACGAAAGCGACCGCACCACGGGGGGGTTTTCCGGTGCTGGCGTGACCACATCCGTGCAAGTGACAGTACCCGTCAAGTAAGCAGTAGAGTACGGAGTCAAGCATGGCGAACTTGACGCAAGACACGCTGGGAACTGAGCTGCGCGAAGCGCTCGCGGATGTATCGACCGTGTCACGTTGGAAGGGTCGGTTATGGTGGGTTGCGGCGATTGTCGTCTTGGGCGGTGTCGGTGTGCTCGTTCGTGCCAAGACACGCCCGGAGCCTCCAGCGCGTTACACCTTGGTAAAACCTCGCATCGAAGATGTCGTCGAGACCACGCAAGCCAGCGGCGCCATTCAGCCCGTGCTGCAAGTCAACATCGGGGCTCAAGTCAACGGGCGCGTGGTTAAAGTAAACGCAGACTACAATAGTCTGGTGAAGAAGGGCGATGTGCTCGCCGAGATCGACCCAACCAACTACGGCGCGCAAGTAAATCAGATACGCGCAAGCGTTTCCGCAGGGCGCGCCCAAGTGGAGAGCGCGCGCGCAAACATGAATGCCGTGAAGGCACAGTTTGAGCGCACGCAAAAAATGGCGGCCGAACGCCTTGCGAGCCAAGCCGATTTGGACACCGCGCGAGGGCAGTTCGAGGTGGCACGTGCAAATCTCACAGCTGCAGAATCGCAAGTCCTTGCAACCGGAGCGCAGCTCGAGCAAGCCGAAACCAACAAGGGATTCACACGCATTGTTTCGCCCGTCGATGGCGTGGTCATCAGTCGCGCCGTCGAACTTGGCGCCACCGTGCAAGCCAGCTTTCAGACACCCACCTTGTTTGTGATCGCCGAGACGCTGACCCGCATGCGCGTGCTGGCAGACATCGACGAGGCCGACATCGGCAAACTCAAAGAAGGCATGATTGCCGAAGCGCGTGTGGATGCATTTCCGGGCGAGGTATTCACCGGACGGGTGGAGCAAATACGGTTAAATCCAACAACCACAGCGGGCGTCGTCACCTATGCGGCCGTGGTCGATGTGGCCAACCCCGACAACAAATTGCGCCCCGGCATGACGGCATCCGTCACCGTGCGCGTGCGCGAGGCCAAAGGTGCCATCAGCGTGCCCAATGCCGCCTTGCGCTTCAGGCCGCTGCCCATCGAGGGAGAAGAGCCACGTATCTACGAGCCTCTTCCTCTGGGCAAGGCCCGCGTCTTTGTGGCCGGTGCCCGACCTCAGGATCTTGCGACCGTTGTCATCGTCGACATCGGGCCCAACAGCGGAACGCGAACGGCCATCATTGGCGGCATCACGGCGGACAAGGATGTGGTCATCGACGAGAACGAGTCAAAAGACGTGCTCAAGGCAGGCCCCTCCACCGGCGCCGGCGGCGGCAAGAAGCGAGCGATGTGAGCGCCGAGGAAGAGACGACCATGAGCTCAGACGTCCTCATCCATCTCAAGGGAGTGACCAAAGTCTACGATGCGGGCGGCGCCACGGTGTACGCGCTCAAACCATGCAATCTGCAAATAAATCGCGGTGAATTTGTTGCCATTATTGGCACAAGTGGCTCGGGCAAAAGCACGCTGATGAACATTCTTGGCTGCTTGGACAGACCCACGGAGGGTTCGTACATGCTTGCCGGACTCGAGGTGGGAAACCGCACTGCTGACGAGCGCGCCATTGTACGCAATCGTCTGATTGGTTTTATCTTTCAGGGCTTTAACCTACTGGCACGTACGAGCGCACTTGAGAACTGCGAGCTCCCGTTGGTGTACCGCGGTGTTCCCGCCAGAGAACGACATGTCCTTGGT
>JAYWGD010000061.1:0-3069 GCA_043778435.1 Myxococcales bacterium
ATGCACGCGATGATAGTCGCGCGGAGACAGGTATACCACACATCCACGCCCGCCCTGGAATCGCTCCGCTTCGGAGGCGTCGCCAAGCAGCTCCACAAGACGATACGGGCGCCCCTTCACCACAAATGTGGATTCTGCATCTATCTCCCCGAACGAGGCCACTTGACCGTCGGCCGGCGACACCGCAACGTTCGCGTCCGCGTGGATCGGGCGTGCTCCAGCTTTGAGCGCGCGCGTGAAAAATGCATCAAAGCTATCATAGGTGTCCCTCGACGCTGCGGCCTCGCTCAAGTCCACGTTGTAAGCTTTGCAGTATGCGTTCAGCACGACGTCACGCAGTGCTCCGGGCCACAGAAATTCTGCCGCACGACCGGCCACACGACTGATGGTGGTGCGTGGCAAAACACGAAGGACTTGTGCGGCAGCGTAGGAGATTGGCTTGTTCACGGGGTCGTCCTTGGAGTCAGCCAAACGGGCCGATTGGTAATACGATGCTACGTGGCCTGTGCCGCCTCGGTCAACAATCGACAGAACACTTGGCGCCTTTGCTCGTGCTCGGTTCAAGAGCACACCTGTGTTCGCCACTCGTCCTCGCCGTGAGGCGTCGCTGATGTGCCCCAGGCATTGAGCACGCTATGACGGTGGGTCTTCGGATTCTGCAGGCTTCGGCATGACTTCGGGAAATCCGGGGAACCCAGGCAGTGCCGGCAAGCCCGGAATCGCTTTTTGCAATTCCTCAAGGGTTTTTGGCAATGGAGGCAATTGAATGGGCGGAACCACGGTATGAATGGGAGGAAACAGAGACCCCGCGCCAGCATCGGCCACCCTCGCACCGCCACCATCCGCGCGGCCCACAGGACGAGTGCCCAACCCGCCGACTGAGCCGACGGCGCCAGGAGCGGCAGGCCCCGCAGCACCAAGAGTGGGCAACGAGTCCACCGACGGCGCAACAATCGGGGCGCCCGGCGAGGTGGGTGCAGTTTGCACAGGTGCGGTCTGCACATTTGCAGTTGCGGCACGCTGGGGGGCTTGAGAAGGCACGTAGGGAGAAGCAGAATCACTCGAGGACAACACATCATACGCCGCCCCCGCCGCCAGCGCGGCGCCGCCCAAGAGCAGCAAAATCACAGGCGCTTTTCCGCCGCCTTGTTTTTCTTGTGCAGCATCGCGCGGAGCAGCGGGCACATGGGCAGGTGGGATCACCGGCTGCGGCGCGGGCACAGACTGCGCTGGAGGAGGCATCGCTGCACGCGGTCGCATGTCAGGTGGGGGCGCGGCATAGGTCATCGCCGGCGATAGGCTTTGAGGCTGCTGAGCAGAGGTCCTCGCGGCGCCGGAGGAATCCAGCACAGTGCGCGCGCGCGGATTCACCGCTTCTACAATCCCATGCGGCGCGGCGGCTACGGGCGGCGGTGCCGAGGGCGCGGCGCGCAGCAGATGCTTGAGCGCGGAGCGCATCGCATCGGCCGTCGCGAATCGATCCGCGGGCGCGGCGGCCATTGCACAATGCACCCAAGAGACCCACTCGGCGCTGAGGTCCGGGCGCAGCACATCAAGCTTTTTCCATTCACCGCGCTCCGAACGCAGAGACGCTCGCATTGGATCCAAGCCCTCAAAAGGGCGTACCTGGGACAAGAGCTCGTAGGCCATCACACCGACCGAATACAGATCGGCGCGACAATCCACCTGCGCAGCGCTGCGCACTTGCTCAGGCGCCATGTACTCGGCCGTCCCCATCAATGTCCCAGCCGCCGTGAGCGCTTGACCTGCCGCATCTTTCACCTTCGCAATGCCGAAATCGATCACACGCACATCGAGCGCCGAAAGTCCGCCCACCAAAAAAACGTTCTCAGGTTTGAGGTCGCGATGCACCACATCCAATGCATGCGCGGCACTTAAGCCATCGAGCACTTGGTCGAGCAAGGCGCCCACCGTAGGCGCATCCACACGCACACCTCGCTCGAGCACATCGCCCAGGTTTTCTCCTCGCAGGAGATCCATGACCATGTAAGGACCAAGCTGCGGATCTTCGTCTACATCCGTGACGCGCGCCACACGCGAGTGAACAATGCGCGCGGAGATTGAGGCCTCGCGAAAGAATCGCTCGCGCACTCCGGGCACACGCAAGATCTCCTCGCGCAGCAACTTGATGGCCACCTTCGCGCCCAACTTGACGTGGCTGGCCTCGTACACAAAGCCCATGCCTCCCTCGCCAAGCGCACGCTCAATACGGTACTTGCCACCTACCCAGATGCCGCTGCTCAATGCCATGCGTGCAATGGTCCTACGGAGCGAACGGAAAAGCTACCTCGGCCTCACGCTCTGCGGCTCCCCGTTCGAGCGCGTGGCCCAGAAGTCGCATGCACAAGTCGCCAAAAGCCAGTCCTGAAACGGCTGCAGCCTCGGGAAGCAAGCTTGTAGAAGTGAACCCGGGCATGGTGTTGGTCTCGAGCAACCAGAGCGCGCCCTTGGCATCCCGCAGGATGTCACTACGAGACAAATCCCTGCATCCAAGCGCTTGATGCGCCCGCCGAGCGATACTCTGAACGGTCTCTGTTTCCTCGGCTGACAACGGCGCGGGGCACTCGTGCCGACTCCCTCCCGCAGCATACTTGGATTGATAGTTGTAAAATGCACCTGTTAGGGCGTGGATCTCTGTAGGCGGAAGTGCGACGGCCAAGTCGCCCGTGCCCAACACTCCGCAGGTGAGTTCGCGCCCGACGACAAGCGGCTCGACCAAAAGCTCGTCCGACACCTGCAGCAGGCGCGTAAAGGCCTCCGCCGTCTGCGCAGCAGAAGCTTGGCGCAGCAGCTCCACACCTATCGCAGAGCCTCCAGAACTAGGCTTCACCGCCACGCTTGAGCCGAGCTCACCACGAGCGTGCACGGAGGCTTGTTGCAGGTCGTCGCCTCGGCGCACCACAAGCTCTGGCAAGACGGGCAAGCCGGCCCCGGCAAACACACGCTTGGCCGAAGGCTTGTGCATTGCAACCGCACTTGCGCGAACCCCCGAGCCCACATAGGGAACGCCCACGATTTCGCAAAGTCCTTGAACGCAGCCATCCTCCC
>JAYWGD010000062.1:0-9128 GCA_043778435.1 Myxococcales bacterium
GCACCACAGAGATGTGCGCCGACTTTCATATCCATACCAAGCTCTCGTTCGACGCTACCGATCCGGCGGACACCAAGATTCGCGCAGCTGTGGCCGACGACCTGCAAATTCCCGTGCAGAGTGATCACGAGTGGGTAAGTAGCTTTCAAGCGCGCATCAACACTTTGGGCCTGGCCAAATACGCATTTAGCCCTCCATCCGAGGAGATCTCGACCGGCGCCTATGGCCACTTTGGCATCGTGCCGCTTTACCCCGACGAGAAGCTGGCCAACAACGGCGCGGCGCCTTGGCAGAACAAGCCCATCACGGCGCTGTTCGACTGGGTTGCCGCGCGTCCCGAGAGCCCTGCGCTCATCATCAACCATCCGATAAGCCCACTCGGGATGGGCTACTTCACGGCGTCTTCGTTCTCGATGGCCGAAGGCAAGGGGCTCGACACCACCAACTGGAGCGAAAAGTTTCACGCGATCGAGGTGTTTAACGACAGCGACTTCGATGCCAACAAGAGCACCTCGGTGGCCGCCTGGTTTTCGCTGTTGTCTGCAGGCAAAACCTATTGGGCGGTGGGCAATTCAGACAGCCACATCCTCACCGAGGCGCCCATAGGCTACCCACGCACCTGCTTCGAATTTGGCCATAGCGACCCCACCAAACTCACGCCCGAAGCCGTGCGTGACGTGCTCAAAGCGGGCCGCGGCGTGATCGACGGTGGCTTGAGACTCAGCGTTGTTGGCCCTGGCGGAGCACGCCCTGGCGCCACTGTGAACGGAGCTACGGGCGACTTCGATGTCACCATCGACAGCGCCGATTTTGCCATCCCGGGAGAACTTGAGACTTACGTCGACGGCGTGCTCTACAAGACCGATGTCATCCCCGGCGTGCCACTGGCCAACGGCGCCCATCGCGACACCATTCGCGTCACCGTCACGCCGACGTCGAGCCGCGCGCGCCACTACGTCGTGTTCCACGCCCGAGGCAAGCCAGGCACCGATTTGGCGCCACTCAACCCAGGTCGCAAAGCCTTTGGCGTGAGCAACCCGGTGTTTCTGGTGCCCTGAGCATCGAGCCCAACAAGGCACGCGAGAAACGGCAAACCCCGCAAGCTTTTCACGCTCGCGGGGTTTGGAGATAGCGTCCTCAAGGGGATTCGAACCCCTGTTAGCGACGTGAAAAGCCGCAGTCCTGGGCCTCTAGACGATGAGGACAGTATAACCTCCGTGAGGCCCAGTGTCTCACGGAGTGTTCACGCACCAGAGCCCCCTCGCAGGGGTAGCTCAGGCGGAGAGTTTGGAGACGGATGCCGACAAGCGCCCGACGCGACGTGCGGCGGTAGACTTGTGGAACACGCCCTTGCTCTTGGCCGAGTCGATCGCCGACACGGCTTCTTTCAAGAGAGCTTCTGCCGTGGCCTTGTCCTTGCCCTGAACGGCGAGGCGCACCTTCTTGACGATGGTACGAACTGAGCTTTTGACAGCGCGATTGCGATCGGTTCGCTTGATGCGTTGACGATTGCGCTTTTCTGCAGAGGGATGATTGGCCACGTTGCGTCCTTGTGTCGTCCGAACAGAGCGTGTCCGAAGGGAGCTGGACAATATTCGGATTTGGGTTTTCGTCAAGCGGGAAAGCAGCCGAAGCTCCAGCTCCGCGTCACTTTTTGGTTTTTGCGGTGAGGCTCAAGAACATCCCGCGTCCGCACCCCCAAGCACAGACCGCGAGAGCAAAGAATCACGAGCAACCATCGCTGGAGAGGCGGATGGCATCATCGCAAGTCTCGCCCGAGTCAAGGACGCCGTTACCACATGCTTGCGCCGGATCGTCTGTCATGTGTGCAAGATACAACTCATTCGATCCGGCGACTGCGGGCTGCGCGCCACCTGTCGTACCGGGGTGGTTCGTGCTCTGCGTATCATGTGTAACAACCACATCGCCAGAGGTGGGGTCGAACGCCAACCACGTGCCGGGAGTCTCCGCTGAGGTACCGCCGAGGTAAGTCGCTTCGAGGATGGGGCCGATGAAAAGGTTGCGCGCTCGGCACGTAATCGCCAAGCAAAAAACCATATCTTTTCTGAGTGAGTGCATACCGCACATGACGCCAGACACGTCCTCCATCGGCGAGATCTTGGAAAGCCACTGGCGCAGCAATGCAACCGCGCCATAGCAACACGCACAACCAGCGCCCCATCTTGACGGATTTCACTCTTCGTCAGCGGGGTCATTTGTCGGCAGCCCAAAAAGAGAGTGGACCAATGTCTCGTCTGTTGTGACCCAAAAGTCGCCAGTCGACACCGCCGCGTTAAACCCAACCTCCGCTGGCCACTGGCCTGCATCTACTGAAAAGGAATCTCAGGCTTGGTTGTTTTGGCCAGCATGATGGCTGGCGAACGCTCGGACACCGACACCTCGGGGCCACTTCGTCGCGGTGGCGGCAAGCCACCAATATCGCCAACGAAACGCCGACGACCCGCACCATCGCTACGGACAAGGAGCGTCGAATGTATAGCTTGATTGCTGCATAGTCCCTGCCACCACGCCCTCACGCAACGTTGTTGCCCGTCATGCGACGCCGGTCGTCAGCACACGGCGGCAAGCACGTCGGCCGGGCACACGGCGCGCCTTAGAGGTTGCGGCTGCCCGGTGTAGGGACCGCAAAGCGATAGAAGTCGGCGGCGTTGTTTTGTGTGTCCACGGCCCCCAGACGCCCGATGGAGCCGTTCACGGGGGGCAGCGGCGCTGCCTTGCCACGCACAAACGCTCCGGTGGTGGGGCCATAGCCCATGCTGTCCAGCACAGCGCCCGTGTCCGAACGCAACTGCAACTGCCCTCCCGACGACGACAAGCCATGTTGCAGATCGGCATCCGGGTGTGGGCCTACATAGTCAAGGCCCGCGATGATGAGGCGGCGAGGGCCTGGCGTGAAGTCCGGCACCACCCAACGGCCAAGCGAGACATCGGTCATGCCTGACGCGCTCCGGTACACGAGTTCCAGCCCCTTGGGTCCGCACTCCACCTTCTCGTTGTAGAGCTCCACAAACTCGTCTTGAGGCCAGACGCGGTCGTAATCGACCGTCTCCGTTTGTACCTCGTTGATGATCCAGCGCGACGGACACCCAGTGGGCGCGCCGCCGGCGTCGACCGTCGCATGGGCATCCGGCGCCCCGGCGACAGCATCGGACTGCGCCAGCGGCTCCTCGGCAACTTCGGCGTCCTTGTCCTTCGGGGGCAGCTCCGCCACGCCGGCGTCGTTCAGCGCGGTGACCGACTCACGCCGCGAGCGCGCATCCGTCGATCCATTGCCGATCGACGCATCGCCGACGATGCTGGTCTGCAGATCCGACAGCTGCCCCGTTGCGCAGGCAGCCATCGCCACACCCACACCGACCGCTGCCAAAAACCGATTCCGCATGCCTTCTGCACCTAGTGCGGTTGGGTCACCGCTGTCTTGTTACAGTTCAGTAAGTCGCAGTGATGTTGCATTGCGCGCCAGCGTGGACCTCGGGCCTTGGCCACTTAAGGAGCCGCGGGGTTCGCAGCGCCAGGCGTCGGTGCTGCAAGCGCATAAAAGTCTGCCGAGTTGTCCCCAGTGTCACGCCCCTCGAAGCGCCCAATGGAGCCGTTGGCAGGCGGCTTGGGTGCAGACGTGCCTCTCACAAATGCGCCACTGGTGCCGCCATATCCCAAGCTGTCGAGCACTTCGTTTCCAATTCGCAATTGAAGCTGACCGGAATCGGCCGCGAGACTTGAAGACAAGATAGAATCGCTCGCGCCTTTGAACCCGCGACCCGCCACCACCACGTAGGTGCCCTTCTCCATCGACACACTCCAACTGCCGAGACTGATGTCAGAATTGCCCGTCTTAGATCGATAGACAAGCTTCATCGTCACGGGGCCACAGCTCTCTCCGACATTGTAGAGCTCCACAAACTCGTCGCTGGCGCCATTGACGCCGCTCACTTGAACCTCATTGATAAGCACTCCGGCGCAAGTCCCGGTTGGTACGCCAGAGTCTACAAACACGCCTGCGTCCGGCCGTGTTCCAGCGTCTCGGGTCGCACCCGCATCCTTCGAGGCTGCAGCATCCGCGCGCCCGGCATCAACCGTGACCCGGGCATCAGACGCACCAATCTTGGCATCTGAGGCGAGGACGCCCGCGTCTTCGGCCGCTTGCTGTTGCCCAGCCTCAGCCCGCGCATCGACCCTGGACGCATCCTTCCCGGCAACGGATTGGCCTCCGTCGGTGGATTCAAGGTCCGCGCAAGCGAGCACAGCCACACTCACCACAGAAGACCAAAAAAGCTTTTGCATGTGACGAGCACATAGCGTCGTCACCTCGGCCTGTGCCGTGACGTTTGCGCAAATTCCTACTGCAGTTCAATCACGGAGATGGAGGTAGGCGGCAGCGACGTGCGAAGCCCCTCTGCGTCGGGCGAAATCTCGCCAACTGCAAATCCGCTCGTTTCGCCCTTGGAGACCAGCACTTTGCGGCTCGTGAACGCACTGCAGCCTTTCAGTGCAATCTGCATGGGCTTCGTTTCGGTTGTAGAAAAGTTGAGTGCGATGAGCACCCATTTTTTGCCGTTGGCGCTGCGTGAAGCATAGAGCGCGGTACCGGGTGCGGAGGTGGACGGCAGAATCGCGCCAGAGAACCGGCCACCTTTGCCGTCGTAGTTGGTGTACGCCCGAAATGCCCAATAGGCGGGCGTGTTCTTGCCGGGCGCGGTCCAATAGTAGGCGTGGTCCACACCCTCCTGGGCCATACGGCCCAAGCCTTCCGCAAGGGCAACACCGCCTGCGGGATGCTGCTCCGCGCCGAAGTTGTACTCCCCAATTTGCAGTCCCAGCCCGGGGTAATTTTTGGCGATGAGCTCTTTCATTCTAGGGATCAGATACATCTTGTCTTTGATCCACGACTCGTCCGTGTAAGTGCGATCCCACAAGCTACGAGTCACGCGATAGCGAAGCGCATTGGTGGCTTCGTCGGTCTTGCCATCGCCGTCGCCACCCTTGCCATCGGGGAACTGAACTCCGTCGGCTTGTGGATAGAAGTGCACATCGAGCACATCCAGCAATCGTATCCCCGTACGCTTTTCGTACTCGGCCAGCTTTCGCAAGTACCAGGCAACAAGCGGCTCGTCCCCGTGAGCGCGTCTGTCGGGCTTGAGCACAAAGCCCTTGTCGTGGTCGACCGTGCTGTAAAAATATTCCCACCATCCGAAAGATGCAGGGCCCGCGATCAGCGCATCCGGGTCCGCTTTGCGAATGGCGGAAGCATACGCAATGGTGCGCTCCAAAAGCTCATCGTAGCTCATGGGTTCTGGGTGCACGTCACGATGCGACGTGCTCCAGAGCCCTGGCTCGTTGTCCAAAATGTATTCGTACACCACACGCTTGCCCGCAGCTTTTTCGGCAGACCGGATTTTGCTCACCCATTCACCGATGTCGGCCGGTGTACTTTGCATGCTTGTAAGTTGCACGCTTTTGGCGACGAGCAAAGTCTTGCCATCGGGGCCTACGCCATTGCCTGCGCCCGATCGATACTCATCGGTTTTCTCCTGGGGCCCAGCGCTTGCCGTCGGATACGACGAGCTCGTCGTATCCTTTGCGACCCACCCCATGATGGGTACGGTGACGGCGGCTCGCCCTCCCTTGGCCGCGGCCTTGGCCAAAAACACCTCGTGCGAGTCGACCTTGATGTTCTCCCAGAACCAACCTGCGCCCGTATTCCACGCGCCGATGCGCCAGTTGTATCGGCTGGTCGTGTTGCCTCCCCAGCGATGTGCTGTGGCCCCCAAGTCCGCATCGGCATCTGCAAAAGCCACGCCGAAAAGCGTGGGGCTAATGGGACGACCAGTGCTTGTGCATTCTACACTTGCCGTGCCTGCAAGCGCGCTTTGCTCAGCGTTCAACGGCTCGGCGCTCGCCGATTGCGCACGGCCGCAGCGGTCACATCCACTTTGGGCGATGGCCATTGCAAACCCACACAGCGATGCGAAAGGTGTCCTCATGGCCGCGAACTTTACACGCGGAAAGCCCTCATCTGCGATCTACTTTTGCGCGTGAATGTCGAAGTCCACGCGCGCGCCATTGTCGAAACGCACATGCCCGTGCGCGCTTTGTGCAGTGGCGGAATCGGCGACCTCAAACCCCAGAGCCGCATCCATGCTGCAACGAGCGATCACCTCGTAGGTGTGAGATATGCTGCGAGATGCAAAGGAACGATACGACAGAAAAGCAAGCGCACGCGTCAGCGTTTCGTGAAGCGCGACAGCTTCTGAGCGTGCATCCATACTTGCCAGATGCCCCGACTCGTCGGCGCGCAGCTGAACCACACCTCGACGACTCACGTTGGGTGTACATTGCATCCATGCCGTATCGTGGCTTGCCATGAGCACGATGGCTTTGATGAGCGCGCGCGGCACCGCCGAAGCCGATTCCGGGCCCTCGGCGCCTTCCGCCGCCGAGGACGACGCAGCCCTCACAGGGTCCGTCTCTCGATGGTGTGACTTGGCCGACGGCGCAGCACGCAAGCTCTCCGCGACAACGCCCACCTCTGGCGCTGCTGTCTGCGCCAACGGACGTCGGCTTTGCACCACTCCCTCCGCGCCTACAAGTGAAACAGGCAAAGTATCCTCAGAGATCGCTGCGCGTTCAACGGGACGGCTTGTCTGGGAACTCTCACACGCGCGCAGCCACCATCCGCCGTGTATCACCGATGAAAGAACGCACGCACCCCACCAGGAGGCACGCCATCGCGTCATCAGGGCAAGACGGGAAAGGTGCAGCTGTTGGTGGTAAGGCAGCCAAAGGTTTTGGGATGGCTTAGGTAATAAGCATCGCGGCCTTGGGTGCTCAAGAAGCGCGCGCTCATCGATCCGCCGAACGTCGCATCATCCCAAATCTTGCAGACATCGGGCACGTTCCAGGTGTGCTGTCCACCTGGACGAATGTAGACGTTGGCAAACCCCACGAGTGGCGCACTGGCGTCCCAAGCGCCCTCATCGGACGTTCCGGAAACACCTTTGAGTCTGGGTTCCCAAGCACGCGTCAACGATGCAGCATCGGTGATCTGCACGTCGTTGCGGCGGGCCAGCCGAAGCGCCGATGGCAAGATCTGCGCATGATATTGCTGGCCTCCTTCTGCAAAGTTGTCCACGTCGAAGAGCGCCTGCGAAGCCTCCTTTTCATCGAACGAAGGACGAAGCGTGCACACTGCACGATCTGCACGATAGTTGGGCAACATCGGTGCCGTCGCTGGATGACGCCCAAAGCGGGCCTGCCCTTCCACGGTGTGCGTGGCAACGAGCACCTCGTTCGGGGTGCGGTCTCCAAGCTGCGCGTAGAGCTCGGGAGGTGTGACGTAGTTGTTGTATTCTGCATACACACCAAGCTTTGAAGGCGCAAGGAACGGCACGGCTCCCGTCGCCCGCGCGAAAGAGACACCCGAACTTGCAGAAACAAAGCCATCGCCAACGGTGTTAACGTGTAGCACCGCCTTCGCACGGCCCGCGCTGCCATCTGGCATCGCAAAGGGCGAAAGCATGTAGTGAGGGGCAAAGTTGATCGGGTCTGAAGGCTCAAGCGCGACTTGGGCCAACGCAAAAAAGCGACGTAACGAAGGCGCATTCCGATGAAAACCTAGGCCATCTTGCGGCGCCACCAGAGCCGAGCCTACAGGATACATGGTGCCCATGTACTGCGCGCAGCCTGCCTCCGAACTCTCTGGGCAAGCGCCGCTCTCGTCAGCAATTTTTCTATATTTTGCGGTCTTTACCTCGAACGTGCGAATCGTTCGCAGCTCGGTGGCATTTGGCTGCACATTGCAGTCTTTGTAATTGTCGATGGCATGGGCCTCTTTGTACAGCGACACCTGGAAGCGGTCTCCTCGCGATGCGCCCATGCCCACGCGGAAGCGCCCATCCTTGCCGGCAGTCGCACAATGCGCCGTTTGCGCGGTTTGGTTGCGTACAAGCACCGTCATCCCCTCAGCGTTCTCGCCGTTGCTCAAGCACGCGAGCTCCACCTCTCGACGCGAGGGACCATCGACGCCCACAAATCGGATGCTCCGCCCGTCGCGTGCACAAGAGGTGGAAGGCTTGTCGGTTCCTTCTGTAGGGTAAAAAATGGACGCAGGCTCTGAAGTCACAATGGGCGAAATAAGCTGAAACATCGCTTCGGCCACGCCGTAGGAGCGTATCGCAACGTCCGACAAACCGCCGCCGCCCGCCATCGGCGCCGAAGCCACAATGGCAGGGTCTATCGCCCCCACGATGTCTGCCATAATGCCTCCCAACGACCCGCCGGCTGCATACAATGGAGTGTTGGGCCCGCCAACGTCCACCACACCGTCGCCGTTAAAGTCGCCCGCAAGATCCTCCACGCCATCCGCATTGAAGTCCTGACCGCTTTTGATGCGCCCGTCGAAGGACTTTAGAATACGTGTCATCTGCATCTGATCCAACGCGCCCTGACGAACGTTGTCGCGCACATTGGCCACGTGCGCCGTCCACCACCAATGCGCCGGATCTGCATCTCCATCGCCGTTCTCATCCCGTACACGCCCCGTGAGCACCGCGTTTGTCCAAGGCGCCAAGCACTTTGGCGTCAGCGCTGCAGCGATGGTGGCGCGAATGTCTTTCCAGTCCGGCAGGCCGTGGAGCGGCATATTGATGGTGAGCGTGGCCACGCCTTGGCGCGCGTAGTTGCCGCCATGTTGAACGGCCTCCGTGGCTTGACCGCCGGCACCGTGCCCCCATACGACCACGGGGAACGGCGCCTTGTGCGCCGCGGTTTGTTTGGGTACCGACAGCCAAAACGAGACTGTGTCCTCCGCCACTCTGGCCTCACCAGTGCCCACCCTCATGTCGAAAATAGAATCGGGGTTGCGCTCGTCCGGGCCACCGCGCAAAAATGGAGATTTGTACGTTCCAATGACGACGTAATCGATGTTCGTCACAGCTTCTGCAAGGCCTGCAGTCTGGCCATCATCGTAGTCAAACACCTCCTTATACATCTGCCGAAAGACCTTTTTCACATCGGGGTCATCCATTCGCACGATGTAGGGCGTGACCAGCTGACGCTTGCACTCTGCACGCTGCTGCCAACCCGCTGGCCCCTCTCCTTCGACCGACGCA
>JAYWGD010000063.1:0-3068 GCA_043778435.1 Myxococcales bacterium
ATAGGACTTTTGATGAGCATGTCTCCCGAGAGTTCAGCGCCTCGTTTGGCGGCGTTGGCCGCCTTCATGCGCTCGCTCTCTACATGCACGTAAGCGCGATAGCTGCCTGCAATCACACCCACCTCTGGAGGCACGCCCTCGACGGTGAGGTCGACCACTTGTCCCTCCACTCTCACCGACAACTGCGCGCCAATGCGTATCAGGTCGACCTGGACTTCCGTGCCATCTACACGTATCGAATGCTTGCCGGAAGGAAGCTCGATGACTTCGACAGAACGTGGGGCTTGCCCCGGCACAAGGCGAACATCATAACGCATGGTTATAAGCATTATCAGGCCTGAGGGTCTTGTGCCACCCTCAGCGCCATTCACTCTCCACGAGGTTCTCATGCTCACCATTGACGCCCACGCTTGGAATGCACTGCCTACACGTCTGTCGAGAATGGCGCGCATGTGTGAGGGCTTTGTAGGCGTGCCTCTAGGACACGAGTTGTGCGTGCAGGTGCAGGTGCGGCCAGAGCAGGGGCTTCGTAGCCGGATGATCCGCGGCGTGCAGCGCTTGAACATGGGGCCGCGTCATCGCGTGCTCTATGTGTCCGAGCGCGAGTTTTTTTCCGAGGTGCGAGACGCGGGCCTTGCTGTAGCGCGTGCGGAGAGTCAGCACTACGTGTTGCATCGCGGACCGTGGGGCGTCGCCATTCCGGCGGAGCCTTCGCCTCGGGATGTGGTCACCGCGGCCCGAGCCGCACGAGCGGTGTCCAAGGCGCGCGCATGGGTGCGAGGATCGGCGCCAGAGGTCTACATCGCGCGCGCGCGCGGGGCAGGCGCCGATGCGCCTTCGCTTTCGCCGGAGCAGCGTTTGCGCGTGCGAGAGGTGATTGCGATGACCGATCGCGTGGTGGCTGGTCCCGATGGCTGTCTGCGGCGTGTCCTTGCAGAATGCATGATGGTGCGCGAGGCGGCGGAGTCCGTCATTTTATTGGGGCTCAATGTGCGAGGCACAGGCCACGCCTATTTCGAGGGCGATGCAACCAGCCCTAAGTACGACGTGACCCATCGCTTCTCAGCCTGAGCGCTTCGAGCGACTACAATATCCGGACTGCGCTTTCGGGGAGAAGCACTGTTTCGCCATGGAGCCTTAGACGCACCCAGCCAGGCTCGATGCGCTGTACACGCAGTTTAGCGCCAGGCGTGAGCGCTCCTCCTGCAATCGGAACATGCGCCGTATCGACCGGGCGGGCATCATCGACAATCACCACGGCCTCTTCGTCCGCCGTCTGGCGTGCGTAAAGCGCGGCCGTTGCGCTCAGCAGATAAGCAATCCCCAGTGACACCAAGAGCCCTTTGCTCGATCGGCGCACAAGTAGGGCCGCGCATAGAGCCAGTGCGAAAACGAACGCCATGCCCATGACGCGCTCCGTGCCTGCGATTCGCAGCGCGTCTCGCCATGCTCCCTCACTAGGAGAAAAATCGGCTTCAATTCCTGCTTTTTTAAGGACATTTTGCTGCTCAGCATGCGCCATGCTCAACGCGCGCTGCGCCTTGTCCAACACTTGAGCATCGCCCGTGTGCGCACGCGCCGCCTGCAATGCTGCGATGGCTTGGCCCATGTCTTGGGAGGCGCGGTCTTGCGACAGCGCACGCCGCAGATAGGAGAGTCCACGATTGAGATCGTCGCTGGCGCTTCGCTCTCCACGTGAAGCGGCGAGTTCCAGACGAGCAATGTCATCGCTCATCGTGGCTCGCGCCCGCAGCGGCGAGAATGTAACCAGCATGCAGAGGCAGAGCCCTCCAAACAGCTTCATGGGCGACTCTCGTTCCAGACTCTAAGCACGTGGAGCGCACGTTGCACGATCGCCGGCTCGGCGTTGTGCGCGCCCGAGTACCGTGCTAGATGCACGCATTCACGGGCGTCTCGCAGACTCGCGGGCAGCTCGCCCGATTCTTGTTCGATGCGTGCGAGCAGTGCTTCGATGCGCGCGATGAGGGCCTCTGTGGCCTCCGAGTGCGCCGCGCGTTGCAAGGCTTGGAGGTCGCTCCGCAGGGTTGGAGCAGGAGCCGCCTTGCGGGCATGTTTGCGTTCTTGCAGCATGCGCAGGGCCAAGCCAAGAAGGGGCATAGCCAACGCGCCAAGCCACACAAGCGAAAAGGGCTTGGAGGCCAACACGGTTGGAGCGGCATACGGCACGTTGCGCGATTCGAATTCAGGAAGTGTGACTGAGGCCTGGGTGCCAATCCCAGAAGCGGGGGCCCCGCCGTGCACTTGCACGTGTCCCAAGTGGAAGGGAATTTCCATGTATTTCTCACTGCGCGGCTCAAAGCTGCTCCAGGCCACGTCACCGAGATTGATGTCCACCGTAGCCGCTTGGGTGTTGGTCAGGGTCGCCAGGTAGCGCGTGATGCGTGTTCCTTTTCGTGAGGCATCCTCGCCGTAGGTGATCTGATCGCTGCTTTGGCCAGGGGTCCACTGCACGCCGGGCTTCGCTGGAAACACCCACGGGGCGGGGAAGTTTCCATCGCCTTGCGTGGTCACTTCCACCGTGACACTGCCTCCAGATTCCACCACTGCGGGGGCAGCGCTGGTCGTGACAGAAAAGGTGCCTACGTCGCCAAGGCGATACCCCTTTGGCCTACCTGTGGCGGGCGGCTCCGTGACGGAAAATGATAGCGTCTCAGCGCTGCGATCCAGTGACCGATTCTGCCCCGTCTCGATGATGGCAGAGGCCCCTACAACCGCGAGCGAGCCCGTCTTGAGCGGCACAAGCAGAAACGAACCGCCACTCTTGACGGTGTACCGAACGCCAGCAATCACGACTCGGCCTACCGTCGGCACATCGTTCGCATGCGGCAGCGCGTGCATCTCAAAGTCGGGTGCGACGGGGTACCTCGGCTGGTAGTGGCGCAGCTGTGAGCCGTCTGCAATGTACATGTAGTTGCGAACCACCAGGGACTCGCCCACGACCAGCTGACTCTTCGACGCCACAGCATGCAAAAAGATGTAGGGGGCGCGGGCTGCAGGCATCTCCAATTCTGGAGTGCTTGGAGGCCCAAATTCACGGTCCAACAGAT
>JAYWGD010000064.1:0-9119 GCA_043778435.1 Myxococcales bacterium
TCGTCTTTGGGCGACACGATGCCCCGGTCCCAAAGACGTCCGAGTGCGAGTTCATGGGCCTCGAAGGGCTCGAAGCGCCCAGCGACATTTCCTTCCGCGGACTGCACGGGGATGTAACGGCCCTGCTCCAAACGCAGCACTTCGATCGTGAGCTCGACGGGGTCGACAATCCAATAGTGAGCGATGCCCGCGCGTGCGTATTTGTCGCATTTCAAAAGTCGGTCGCGACCATGCTGACCGGGCGAGAGCACCTCGCACACCCAATCGGGAAGAATCGTTTCCCGATGTGTAATGGGAGGCATCACACCGCGCGCGCGGCGCCAACCACCCACATCGGGCACCAACACATTGGCGCCGATCTGCAGCTCGGGCTCAGAGAGTATCCACCAGCCACCGGGGCCATCGATGCTCTCACTGGCGTCGCCAAAAGTGACGTTGAGGCGCCCGCCAAGTGCTGAGGCCGTGATCGTGTGCGGGGAGGCAGGACGCGACTGAGTGTACAGTACACCATCGATCAGCTCGACCACCTTGCCTTCGGGGACTGCCAGATAGTCTTCGTAAGTCGCGTGGTGCTGGATTTTGGGGCGTTCCGACATGACATGCATAGTCTGACTTCTTTTTGACGCGAACGAAAGCGCGCGGTGCAATACGAGTCGGCGGCGCGAGCGGCAAGGTTGCGTGCGAATGGAACTGGCCCTCTTGCCCTGTTCAGAAGTAAGTCTTGACGCTATGTCCGGCATCCTTTCTGTTCTTTCCCCTGACTCTGCCATTCCCGCGCTCAAGCCCGCTGTGGACCCAGCCTCGCTCACTCACAAGCAGCTGCTGGGCGGAGAGTTCTGGCGCAAGATCCCAGCCTATGCAGAGGTAACCGAGGCGCAGTTTTTGGATCACAACTGGCAAGCCAAGAACTCCATCACCCGCGTCGACAAGTTGCTCGCCGCGGTGCAAACGCTGGTCAGCGACGACTTTATCAAAGACGCCGAAGCCGGCTTTGCCAAAGCCCCGATGAGCGTGCGCGTGAGCCCGTACATGATGGCGCTCATCGATTGGGCCGACCCGTACAAGGATCCGATTCGCACGCAGTTTATCCCGGTGGGATCGGGGCTTATCGCCAACCATCCGCAATTGCATTTGGACACCTTGCACGAGCAAGAAGATGCGCCCGTGCCTGGCCTCACGCACCGCTACACCGACAAGGCTCTGTTCCTTCCGCTCGACACGTGCCCCGTGTATTGCCGCTTTTGTACACGCAGTTACGCCGTGGGCGTGGACACCGAAGAAGTCGAGAAGGTGAGCCTCAAAGCCAACGAGGAGCGCTGGAAGCAAGCCTATGCCTACATCGCGTCGCGCCCCGAGCTCGAGGACATCGTGATCTCCGGCGGCGATGCCTACCAGCTCCGCGCGCAGCAACTTGAGGACATTGGCAACACCTTGCTCGACATGCCCAACGTGCGACGCATGCGCTTTGCAACCAAAGGCCCGGCTGTGATGCCGCAGAAAATCCTGACGGATGAGGCCTGGTGCGACGCCCTCACGCGCGTCGTCGAACGCGGCCGCAAGATGCACAAAGAGGTCGTACTGCACACGCACTTTAACCACGCCAATGAGGTCACCGAGATCACGCAGCGTGCAATGAACAAGCTCATGGAGCGCGGCATTTTTGTGCGCAACCAAACGGTGCTCCAAGCAGGCGTGAACGACAATGTGGAGACCATGCGCTTGCTGGTCAAACGCCTCGCGCACGTGAACGTGCATCCCTACTATGTGTACGTGCACGACTTGGTGAGCGGCGTCGAAGACCTGCGCACCACCGTGGACACCGCGCTGCACATCGAGAAGAACATGCGCGGCAGCACGGCCGGCTTTAACACGCCGATGTTTGTGGTCGATGCACCTGGCGGCGGCGGCAAACGCGACGCGCATAGCTACGAGTACTACGATCGCCACACCGGCGTGTCTGTGTATACTGCACCAAGCGTAAAGCCCGGCCAGTTCTTTTGCTACTTCGACCCACTGCGCGCGCTTGGCAGCGACGTGCAAGCCGATTGGCACGACGAGACCAAGGCGCAAGCGATGATCGACGACGCAGTGGCGAAAGCCAAATCCGGCGCGCGCTGAGCGAGCAATGAGTTGGGAATGTCGCCGTAGTTTCGGGATGGCCTCGTGCGGTCCACTGTGGCTGCTGGCTTCTGTGGCAGCATGCGGCGCGCACAAAAGAGCCCCGCAATCGGCCGTCATTCCCGATGTGTCTGTCTCTCGAGCTGGTCAGACGGCGAGGTCAACTGGGGTGCCCGCGGCGCCTGCAGTGTGGGGTTACAAGATTGTTCTCGCGAGCAGCGGCGAGGAGGTTGGCATCGTTCATTCGACTGCCGACGTGGCCAACGAGCGCCTAAAGACAGAGCCGCCCTTCATCGACAAAGAACTGGCCGTGCTAGGGGCCCCGTTGTTCGAGCCACCGGCGGAGACTGTGTGGTCTGTTTCGCGGCGTCGGAGTGGCGTCCTATTGAGCCCGTTAGGTCGGCCATTTCTTGCGTTGAATTGCGTTGATCTTGAGATGGCGGATGACGCCTCGGGCTCAGTCGTGCGCGTACGCGATGGAGCGTTTGCTTGGACAGGAGCGGCGCGTCTTCGGCCGCTCGTTGCGGGCGAAAAGAACCCGGGTTGCGTGGCTCGCGTGATGCATCGCGACGAGCCCGGTGAGGTTCCGGCCGAGTATCTGCAAGTGGAAGCTGGCACAGCAAGCTGGCGTCCTTCGGCGACATTTTGGGCGCGAGATGACGGTGCGAGATCTGTGTGCATAGCGCACCAATGGGTCGGGAACACAGCGTTCGCGGGGGCCAGCGCGACGGTGCGAACCCAAGTTGTCGTTCTCTATCCTTTTGAAGATGCGTCCGGGGCATACCGTCGCGAAAACAAAACCACGTTTCATTGGGAACAATTCCCGCCGTCGTCGGTTGTTTCGACAAAAGAAACCCGTCTGGGACCCCCAAAAAAGAATACCCGTCCGACGATACACCGCGGTCTAACGCAAAGCATGGCGGTGCTCCAGTTTCAGCCCGTTCGCGTCTTGTCCGATCGTGTCGATTACATTGCTGATGACGTGATTGCGCCCTACAGGCGTATGGTTTTTGGCAGAAATCGTGAGCCCCTGATCGCCTATCATCCAGCAGATGTGAGCACTTGGTATCTCAACGAGGCGGCATGCTTAAACGCTGGGCTCGCGACGGGTCCAGGTGCACGAGAACCGAGTACAAAGTGAACCCTGCACCATCCCGCCCGTCGTTCATTGTTGCCACCGCGGATGTGGAGCCCGCGGCGTTTTACTACCCCGATAGCACCGAGCCGCATGGGCCGCGGCGCGCCATCGGCAAGGCGGCGGGGCTGGTCAAAATTGGGCTTCATGTCACCGTCGTTCCGCCCGGCACGCGGGTGTCGCGGCCGCACGCCGAAGAGCGCGAAGAGGAGTTTGCGTTCGTGCTCGAAGGCGAGGTTGATGCATGGATCGATGGCCACTTGCATCGCGTTCGCGCGGGCGATCTCATCGCGTTCCCATCGGGCACTGGCATCTGCCACACGTTCATCAACAATGGCTCCGAAGATGCGCGCGTGCTGGTGGGAGGCGAGGCCACGCGCGACGACAACCGCATCTACTACCCACTGGATGCAGACCGCAGGCATCAGATCGCGGAGCATGAGTGGTGGTCGGATGTTCTGTTAGGCCCACAAGGCCCGCACGACGGTTTGCCAGACGCTTTGCGCGCGCCCTGGCCCTTGTAAAGCTCGAGTCAGGGTGCGCAACTCTCAATGAGCAAATGCGGCAACGCGTTGAGCGACCCAGGCGCTAACCGCGTCAATACGCTGATAGAACTCCACCGAATGCATAGGAGCTTGGCCGTCGGTGTGGCACGAGGTAACACCTGCAACCACGCCGCCGCACAGCAACGGGCCGCCCGAGTCACCACTGTCTGCAATCGCGGACTTTCGATGTACTTGGATAGACTGAGCCGTGAGTTTATCCACAATTTGAGTTCCTGTGCGCTTTTGGCCCACGGTGCTGGCGCTCGCCGTATTGTGCAGGCCAAAGCCTACGGCAGAGCACGTATCGCTCGCATGCGGAGCTCCCGAACTTGGGGCGAATGCGAGGGGGGTTACACCGGCGATGGGTGCGCTGAGCTTCACTACGCCCACGTCGGACGTGATATTTGGGCAGCTTCCAGCAACATAGCTGGGGTGGGCCGCTTGCGCTGCGACCGCGTGAAACACCAAGTGCGCAGGGTCATTCAACAGCGCCAGCTGGTTCGAGCTGTCGACAACTTTTCCTACGCCCGTGTAAAATCCAAGAATCGGTCCGTCCACGACGCAATGTGCGGCCGTGAGCACCACGTTCCGGGCGATGAGGGTTCCGGTGCAAAAACCTTGGTAGTTACCGCTGGTATCCCCAATGGCCAATAGGCCTACAGCCGGATCAGAACGATCGACGGTGCCGCCTTGCACTGCGTCCTGCTGCGTCGAAATGCTTAATGCGTTATCCTCAGTTTCTGCTGCGCAGCCGACAAGGGAAGCTGAAACACTGGCAAGAATCAAAACAAGAGCTGAGTTCATTACGGGATCTCCTTCTAGACGGAACGGGCGTTTCGTTCGGAGCTCGCCTGTCAGCAATCCCGAAGTGCTGCGATGCGTAAATTCTTCGTATGTAACAAAATCTTAAGTAAATTTTTCGTCAGGAGTTTTGACGAGGGCGGCATCTCTTACTCATTGGAGGCAGACCGCAGGCATACGATCGCGGAGCATGAGTGGTGGTCGGATGTTCCGTTAGGCCCACAAGGCCCGCACGACGGTTTGCCAGACGCTCTGCGGGCGCCCAGCGCTGGAGCGCGCACGTTCGGAACGGTTGTTTCCCGGGGCTTGAGCCTCGCGCTAACATCACGTGCCGTGATTGCAAAAATTGTTGGGAGTGTGGTGGCCCTGGCCATCCTTGTGGCTGGGCTCTCAGCTTGTGTGGCGCTGTTCTTGTATTTGTGGGTGATGCCCATGCATCCGATGCGCGCGCTTGGGTGGAAGGAGGCTCTGGCGCGTGTCCACGTTCGCACGCAGTTGGGAGATGCGCGGGGTTGCGTGCCGCCGCCTCAAGCGCAGGTGTTTCTCGATTCTTCTGGCGCGCCAGTTCGCTACGTCGCGACCATTCGCTTCGGGCAGTGCGGTTCGTTTCAAGAGCCCAGCATCAAGGTCTTCGGCGAACAGGGCACACTCTTGCAGCGCATCGAGACCTTTCCGCAAGCGCCTGCGAGGATGCCTTCCGAGGCCGACCTTGCACGTTGGGTGCGCGGCCTCACGCCGGGCGAATCCTTTCCGTACTACGCATCCGCCAATCCTTAGTGCGAGCCTCAGCGAAGCATATGCAGAAGCTCGGTACGGTCTCCCGCGCCCGTGCGTGCGTAGAGTAGTGCTGGTGCCCGTTTGATCGTGCTGGGTCGCGTGACGAGCAGGCTTGCGATCTCCTTGTTGGTGAGGCCTCGTGCGAGCCAGTGCACGAGTTCAGCGTCGCGCGGGCTGAGACGGGTCGCGGCCCTCGTGCGCTCACGCAATTGCAGGACGGTCACATCTCGCAAGTGCAGATCGTTGCATGATACAAGTTTGTAGCCCTCTGGATCCACGTTCTTCCAGTCGCCATCTCTTTTCCTGAGCCCTGCGATGACCTCTTGTGCCGTGGCACTTGGAAATGTGGGTGTAGAATGCAAGCCAAAAGCGAGCACGGTACCCGTCGGAGAGAGGTAGGCCAGCACCTCGTTTGCCGCGCGCGTCGGTCCGCCCAGCGAAATCCATGAGAAGCGAAGAGCCGGCAACGTGGTCTCAATGATCGATGCGAGCCGAGCCCAATTTGGGGTTCGCGAACGGGCCACGCGGTGTGTGCTCACGAGGGCCAAGGCTTGGTCCGCGATGCACACCAAGGTGCGGCGGTACTCGACGACGTTGCGCGCGAGAAACAATGCACCAATCGGGGTGCTGTCGTACCAAGGAATTTTTCAGTAGCGATTCCGGTCCGTCAGCGCAACCGACCAGCGGTTCCACGCCACGGCGGTTGCGGCGTAGGCCTTGGCGTGGCCGGAAACCTCAACAACGGCGCCATCGCGGTACTCCTAGCTCAATGGCAATGCCAGTGAGCATAGCCCCGCAAAGAAGGCGACACCGTGCTCGCACTCAGGTTCTTCAAATGCGAGGGCTTCCAGCAATGCATGCGCCACCCTAGTGGGCTGGCTTAGGCACTGCGTCGCGGACAAGATGTCCGAGTGAGAGATCTGCATCAGGCTCCTTTCTTCGCGAGCCATCGGGCTCGTCAAAGAATTCTGGTGCAAGATGGGTGCCAAAGCATGAAGTTAACTTCATGCTGAATTGCGAGAAATCTTCCTCAAAGTTGACGTCGTCGACGCACCCGTGTGCATTTTTGCGCACTGCATCGTCTCGAGCCCGCAATCGCATTTCCCCATCACTGAGGACGACTTCGCTTGCGCGCGCAAGCGCACAGAGCCGATGCCAATCGCTGACCGAGTGGACACGATGGGTGTACCTTGCCTGCAATGAAGACGCAGATTCAAGAGTTCGTGCTGTTTGTTCGGGAGCAGGGAGTCGTCGGGATGGCCATCGGGCTGGTGCTTGGTGCCGAGGTCAAAGAATTGGTGGCGCAGCTCGTTGCGAGCTTTGTCGATCCAGCGATCGGGATGCTATTGGGAGATCGTAAGAGCTTGGAAGATGCAAGATACACCCTTGTTGTTGGTGAGCGCAGCGGCGAGTTTTTATGGGGAAAGTTTATGAGCGTCTCCATCCAATTTGTTGCCGTTGCAGCGGTGGTGTTTTGGGCCGTGCGACTTTTGAAAGTGGACAGAGACGCCGTAAGAGAGATGAGCAAAGAGGCCGCCAAAGGCTGAGCGTAGAGTGCTCTCTCGTCGCAAGAAGCAATCGTGATCGACACCGCCCACTCTCCTTCCTCAAGTCGCAATGCCGCTTGGTGGCTCATGCTCGCCACTGTGTTTTGGGGGTGTGGTTTTAGCTGGGCCAAAGCCGCGGGCGAAGGGGTCAATGCAGCTGCCGGCCTTGGGTCTTCCGCGGCTTATGGACAGGTGTTCGTGCTCGCGATGCGTTTCTTGTGCGGCGGCTTCATTTGGTTTGCGGTGTTCCCGGCGTCGCGCCGTGGGTGGACGTGGCCTGGGCTTTGGCGCGCAACGCTCGCGGGCGTCGTGCTTGGCGCCGGGATGCTTGTGCAGCATGTAGGTTTGGCGCAAAGCAGTGTGGAGGTGAGCGCCTTTCTCACCAGCCTCACCGTGCTCTTTGTGCCGCTCATTGGCGTGCTCTTTTTGCGCAAGCCGGTGGCGGGTGCACTGTGGTTGAGCGTGGCCATCTCCACAGCGGGGATCTGGTTGCTCACGGGCGCCACGCCCCATGGCTTCGGCCCCGGCGAGTGGATGGGGCTGGGATGCGCCGTGCTGTTCTCCGTGTATCTCTACGTTCTCAACCTGGTGGCCGCTCGTGATTCAGGGTGGCGCGTAAGCGCCGGGCAATTTGTAGCCATGGGCTTGCTGTGTATCGCGGCATTTGCATGCATGCCGCACGCTTCTGGAGTGCCAGCACATGGCGGATGGTTGCATCTGATGCGCGCGCCTGGCGTGGCACTCAACTTAACTTGGCTCGTGCTGTTCCCAACACTTGGTTCATTCGGGCTCATGGGCTTTCATCAGCCAAAAATCACGCCCACGCGCGCCGCGCTCATCTACATGCTGGAGCCGCTATTCGCTGCGACTTATGCGTGGGTCACACGCGGCAATGCGTTGGGTGGCACCGAGTGGCTTGGCGCAGGGCTTATCTTGCTCGCCAATGTGGGTTCAGAATTGTGGGCGCGCCGTGCCCCGCATTCGGCCTAGAGCGCTCTCACGTTCAGGCTTTGATGCCCAAGATCTTGCGCGCTTCTGCGGGCTCCACAGGCGTGCGGCGAGCGCTGCGTGCATAGTCGGCCAGGCGTTTCACGAGCGGCGCGCTACCTTCGGCGAGCACGCCTTTCTCCATGTAGATGTTGTCTTCCAGGCCCACGCGCGCGTGACCGCCAAGGCGCACAGCGAGCTCGGTCATGGGCTTTTGGTGGCGCGCCACTGCGGCCACGCCCCAGCTCGCGCCGTCGGGGATCAAACTACGGAGATACTGCACATTGTTCTCGGTGGCGCCGATGCCGCCCGGGATGCCCAACACGAACTGAAAGTGAAGCGGCTCCGCCAGCACGCCCTCGTTGTAGAGTGCACACGCTTCTTCCACATGGCCTACGTCGTAGCATTCGAGTTCAGTGATGCTCCCGGCCGCGCGGATACGACCTGCCATGTCGCGAATCTCGGGGCGCGTGTTGATGAACACATCTTGTCCAAAGTTGACGCTGCCGCAATTGAGCGTGGCCATCTCAGGTTTGCAAGCAAGCGGGCCTGCGCGTTCATCGAGCGACATGCCCACGGCGCCGCCCGTGGATGTTTGTATGATGCAATCTGTTTTCTGCCTGATGGCGTCGATGGCTTCGCGATAACGCGCCGAGGATTGCGTGGGCGTGCCGTCGGGCTCGCGCGTATGCAGGTGGATAACACTGGCGCCGGCGTCGCGGCATCGCGCAGCCTCGTCGGCAATCTCTTCGGGTGTGTAAGGTACGTGGGGCGTTTGCGCGCGCGTGACCTCCGCGCCCACAATGGCGGCCGTGAGGATCAGGCCGTGCGCTTCGGAGATCGCGCGCCGTTGAAGCGCCTTGGGCGTCACGCACGTGCCGAGGGCACGGCACACAACCACCGATGGCGCAAGCACATCCGCGGCGCTCGCCGCAACACCCGCAACACCGCGAATGTTGGAGATGACCTTGCGCGCCTCAAAGCGTATCTCGCGGCTGCTGCCTCCAATGCGCACCAATTCTGCGGTGGCCTCGATGTAATCGCCGGCCATCACTGGCGCCAAAAACTCCACCGCGCTGTACGCACGGAACAAGCCTTCGTCGCCGTCCAAACGAATCAATAGCTCGGTCGCCAAGTCGCCGAACAGTCCCAACATGCGTGCACCATCCACCAATTCTCCGGCGTAGTGCGCCTCGTGGTGGGACACGC
>JAYWGD010000065.1:0-3065 GCA_043778435.1 Myxococcales bacterium
AGCTCCATCACCTCGCAGAGGCTTTGCTCACGGCAGCGCGCGTGATGCACGCCGCCGGCGTGGTGCATCGAGATCTGAGCCCGAGCAACGTGGTTCTGGGCCATGCGCCAGACGACAAGATCACCGTGGTCGACTTTGGCACGGCGCAGATTGAGTGGGAAGAAACCCGCATCACCGAGCCTGGCATGACCATCGGAACGCCAGGTTTTTTGGCTCCAGAGTTGCAACAAGGCACACGCGCAAACGCACTCACCGACCTCTACTCTCTCGGCGCAAGCTTGCACTATGCAGGCACTGGAGACGCGCCTGCGCTAGGTGCATTTGACCGCCTTCGCCCGGCCGACGCATGGGACGTATTCTTTCGAGGTCTACTCTGCACCGACCCGAGCAAACGTTTCGCGAGCGCAACGGATGCACTCGCAGCGTTGCCGCCCTTGCGCGAACGGTCAGGCAATCACGGGCAATCGCTTGTCGCCGAGTAGCTCGTTGGTGCTGCCCTTTCGGTAGCCTCCCAAGTCCATCGTGACGTAGGCGAAGCCCGCAGCTTTGCCCCAAGCCACCACATCCGCTGCATGCTCGAGGCCACGGGCCATCTCGCGCGCGCCGAGTTCCACACGTGCGAGCGCTTGTTCGGGTTGGGCATTTTCGTCGCCCGCCGCGGCCTCGCTCATCGCATGGTAGCGCACACGTAGCTCCGAGAAGCCGCCTCGCCGAAGCGATGCCTCAAAGCCCGCAATGCGCTGCAGTCGCTCTCGCGTCACGCGCGTTCCATAAGGCAAACGGCTGGCCAAACAAGCGGATGCGGGCTTGTCCCATACCGGCACACCCAAGTACTCTGCCAGCACGCGCACATCGTTTTTATGGAAGTCGGCGGCCACAAGCGGGCTGAGCACGCCAGCTTTTTTCGCGGCCTCCAAGCCGGGGCGGTAGTCGCCCAAGTCGTCGAGATTGGTACCGTTCATGGTGGCTGCGAGTTGCCATTCGGCCTGCTTCCGCGCGCTCACATCGTAGAGCTCCGACTTGCAGTGAAAGCAGCGATCGGGGCCGTTGGCTTGATAGCCCTCTTTTTCGATCTCTGCAGACTGCACGAGCTCGTGTTTGGCCCCCATCGGTCCCATCGCGAGAGCCGTCTTTTGCGCCATCTCGAGTTCCATCGGCGCAAGCGACGGACTCACTGCCGTCATGCCGATGGCCCGATCGCCCAACACGCGCGTCGCAACGGCGAGCACAAGTGCGCTGTCGACCCCACCCGAATAGCAAACCAAGACCGACTCAAGATCAGCAAATTGGGCTTCGAGGCGCGCGAGCAGAGACAAAGCGTCGTCAGACATGGCGCCTCTGTAGCGCGTCTGCGCTTGCCGCGGTAGTGTGCGCGCTACGCTCATGAACGTCGTTATCCTCTCGCGAAACGCGCAGCTCTACTCCACAAGCCGCTTGGTGCTCGCGGGGCGTGCGCGCGGTCACAACGTCCGAGTGGTGGACCCGCTCGACTTACAGCTTGTGATCTCCAAAGGACGCCCGCTTTTGTTCTCGGGGGACCAGCCTGTCACAGGCGTGGACCTGGTCATTCCGCGCATTGGAGCGAGCATTACCAACTACGGTCTCGCCGTGGTGCGCCAGTTTGACATGATGGGTGTGCCCGTGCTCAACACGAGCATCGCCATCGCGCGTTCGCGAGACAAATTGCGGGCGATGCAGTTGCTCACAGGCGAGAATTTGGATGTGCCAAAGACGGTGTGCGCGCGCGGATCTGAAGGTCTCGATGCAGCACTCGACTATGTGGGTGGCTGCCCTGCCATCGTGAAGTTGCAGCAAGGCGCACAAGGCATCGGCACGATGATCGTCGAGACCAGGCCCGCCGCACAATCGCTGCTCGAGACATTGTGGGCCATGGGCCAAGATTTGATTTTGCAGGAGTACATCGCCGAATCAAAAGGGCGCGACATCCGCGCTCTGGTGGTCGGAGGCAAAGTGGTCGCTGCCATGCGTCGCCAAGCAAAAAAGGGCGAATTCAGGTCAAATCTGCATCGCGGCGGTGGCGCGGTCGCCGTCACCCTGGACCGCACCTACAAGCAAACCGCCATCAAAGCGGCCAAGGCGATGGGGCTCGAGGTCTGCGGCGTCGACATGCTCGAGGGTCACGATGGCCCAAAGATTTTGGAGATCAACAGCTCGCCCGGCTTGGAAGGCATCGAGCGCTGCAGCCATGTGGACATCGCCGATGCGATCATGGTGCATGCAGAGAGCTATGTGGCCCGTCGCAAGCTAAGCCGCAAAACCTCCGACGATGCCGCCACCGAAACGCGTGCAAAGCGCATCCGTTCAGACGACTCCGTCAAACGCTTGTCCGAACTTGCGGGGCCACCACGCCGCAAGACAAAACCCCGTTCGTCCAGATAGAGACACACACACCGATGAAACTGCTTTGCGTCTCCGACATTCACGGCAACCTCGATGCGCTTCGCGCGGTGATGGCGGTGGCCGAACGCGACCGCGTCGACAAGCTCTTGGTGGCTGGCGACATCGTGTTCCCTACCCCAAACATGGTGAGCAGCGGCGTGGCCACGGACCCGCTCGAGACCTGGCGCCGGTTGCTTTCTGCAGGCGCACTGATGGTGCGTGGGCCATCGGACACGGCGCTCTCAACGATAGACCCGGACGATTTGAATCCGCATGCTCCTGAAGACATTGCACGTGTGGATTTGCTGCGCGAAACCCAAGAGGTGTTCGGCGAGATGGGCTTGCACAAGCTGCGAAAATTGCCGCTCTCAGAGTCGTTTCGTTTGGAAGATGGCAGCGAGCTTTTGCTTGTGCATGGCTCCCCCGCCGACGCATCCGAGCCGCTCAGTCACGACATGACCGACGAAGAGCTCGACAGCTGGCTGCACGACACCACGGCAAACGTTGTGATTTGTGGTTGCTCGCACGTGCCCTTTGATCGCACGGTGGAAGGCGTGCGCATTATCAATGTGGGCAGCGTAGGAGACGCACCTGACGAGCGTAACGCACTCAGCGATCCGCCGGTGGTAGCGCACGCCACGTGGATTGAATCGGGGCCATTGGGC
>JAYWGD010000066.1:0-3063 GCA_043778435.1 Myxococcales bacterium
GGCAAAGAGATCACGCGCGATGAGTTTTGGGCCGTCAAGGCAGACATCTGCGCGCTTCATGGCTTTCTCGAGCTTCTCGTCGACTTCTTCTTCGGTCCAAGACTCGGAGCGCTTGTTCTGTACCCACTCGTAATAGCTCACCGTCACGCCGCCGCTGTTGGCGAGGACGTCAGGCAAAATGGCGACGCCCTTCTTGAGCAACATCTCTTCGCCCTCGGGGGTGAGCGGGCCGTTGGCGCCCTCGGCTACCATCTTCACATTCATGGCCATGGCCTCAGTGACGCCCACTTGGTTCTCGAGAGCGCAAGGCGCGCAGATGTCTGCCTTGACGGCCCAAAACTCATCGCGCGTGATCTCTTTGCCGCCTGTGTATCCCTTGATGGAACCGGTTTTGGCCACGTGCTCCTGCAGCTTGTGCGCATTGAAGCCCTCTGCATTGTACAAGTATCCACTGTGGTCGCCCACGGCGATGGTCGAGACGCCGAGCTTGGCCAAAATCACGGCCGTGTACGAGCCCACGTTGCCAAAGCCCTGCACGATCATGGTGGAGCCTTCGAGATTGAAGCTGGTCTCGCGGGCCCACTCTGTGACGCAATGAACCAAGCCCTGCGCCGTGGCCTTGGTGCGGCCCAAGGTTCCGCCCGATGCGACGGGCTTGCCAGTGACGACGCCCTTCACCATCTGCTTGCTGCCCGCGCCCACCATGTTGGAATAGGTGTCCATCATCCAAGCCATTGTTTGGCCATTGGTGCCCATGTCGGGCGCCGGGATGTCGCATTCTGGGCCGATGTTCTCGCCCAGCGCGTGGGTGAAGCGACGCGTGATGCGCTGCAATTCACCCTTTGAAACGCTGTTGGGATCAAACTTGATGCCGCCCTTGCCGCCGCCGTAAGGCAAGCGCATGAGCGCACTCTTCCACGTCATCATGCTGGCCAGCGCCTTGACGTCGTCGAGGGTGACGCTTGCGTGGTAGCGGATGCCGCCTTTGAACGGTCCGAGCAAGTTGTTGTGCTGAACGCGGTAGCCTTTGAAGAGGCGCACGCTGCCGTCATCCATCTTCACGGGGAAGTTGATGATGATCTCGTTCTTGGGCTGCGACAGAATGGTGCGCACGTAATCTTCGACACCAGCGACATCGGCGGCCTGGTCGAGATAGCCCTGCACGACCTTGAAGAAGTCGTACTCTTTGGCAGGAGGCTTCACCGAAACAGCGGCGGTGGGGGCAGAGGATTGGGTTGCAACAACTTGGGCTTCGGTGGCCATGACGGAACTCCGTTTTGTTTTGCGTGCAGACATCAATGATTCAATCGGCGCGCGGCAAGGTGCCGCAACGTTGAGTCATGAAGTTCTATCACTCGCACCTGCAAGGACAAGGAAATGGCGACGCGCGCGTTGAACCATTGCGCGCTGCGGCACTTGGATTCAGTCTATTTTTAGAGCGAAAATGGGCACGCGTCGGGCGTGGACCAAAGGCGCGCCACAAACACCACAGCGGAGGTGAACATCAGCGCGTCGATGCGATCGAGAACGCCGCCGTGACCCGGGATGATGTTGCCCGAGTCCTTCACGCCTACGCTGCGTTTGAGAAGCGATTCGGAAAGGTCGCCTGCGATGCCGAACACGCCAGCCACAAGGCCAAGCGCTGCCAGATACACGAACGACACTTCTTTGAGCAGCGTGAGATGAAGTCCAAACGCAGCCAACACATTGGCGAGAAGCGCGCCGACTGCGCCCTCTACGGTTTTCTTGGGCGACACGGCTTCATAGAGCTTGTGTTTGCCCAAGAAGCGCCCAGCAAAATAGCCGCCGGTATCTGCAATCCATGCAAAGCCAAATGCAGCCATCAACCATCCAGGCGCACTGCTTGCCGCCCCTTTTTTGATGAGCGCGAGCAGCGTCATCGGAATGCCTATCAAAAGCGGCCCGGCACTCATGGACATCGCCCGGCGCGCCGCCGATGAAATGTCTTTGAGACGCAGCAAGGTCACAAGCGCGCCGAGTGTGGGCGACACCACCAACAGCGTGAGCACAACGCGCAGATCGCCAGACCCCAGATACAAAACCGCAGACACGCACGACGCCAGCAAAACACCAATGGCTTGAGAGACGACGTCCTCGGGATGCGTCATCTGAAACAACTCGCGCGCGCCCAAGATAGTGACCGTGAGGGCCAACGCATAGAACGACCATGCAGGCCCCAGAAACACCAACCACGCGAGCAGCGGAACAGCAACAACGGCCGTCGCAAGGCGTTGGGCGAGGTTGGATTGAAGCAGACTCACGGTTGCGACTTGTACCGGACAAGAGGGCAACGCACCAAGAACTGAGCGCTTGGGCAGCGACGGCGGCGCGCGCGCCTCAATGGAGATCGAACACGTAGCCGAGCTCGCAGAGCACGCGCGGGTTCAGGCTGTTCGATCGTGTCTCAGGCGCGAAAGCGCTGCCCGCAACCCCAACTTGAGATGAAGCCCCGATGGTCGTGGCGTATTGCACGCCCACGCCGCCACCGTACGTAAAGCCTGAGCGCGTCGAATGCTTCCAACCGATATCGACGGCAACGGCCGCTGAGGCGTTGTCTGTGTTGGACATGGTCATTGTGCCGCTTGAGAGCACCGACGTTTGGTCGCTATGGCTTTGCCCATAGCGCACGCTAGGCCCAAGGAAGAGTCCGTCCAGGCCATGGCCGTCGAGGTAGTAGCGATACCCGAGTTCCACGCTGTAATCTGATCGCGCCGCTTTCATCGTCTCGCCCGTTTTGCTGCTGAAGAACGACGCAGAGGGGTGAGCCAAAAACGCATGATGCGGCGCCAGCATCAACTCTGCTTTGACCCCGTAGCGCCCATCGCGCACGGTCGACAATGGGTCTACAGTGAATGCGAGTTCGCGCGAGAAGCCCGGCTTCGCTGGACTCGCAACGGAGACAAGCTCAGGCTCGGGTGTGGCCGTTGATGCGGAGCTGATAGCGGGAGCGAGAGTAAGAATGAGCGCAAGTGTGCGCAGGAGGGTCGGCTTCATCGGGTTTGATTTCCTTTTCGAACCCAACTCTCGCGACACCCAATCCAT
>JAYWGD010000067.1:0-9031 GCA_043778435.1 Myxococcales bacterium
CTTTGAGACTGAAGCCCTCGAGCCGCACTTCTTCCTGAAAGCGTTCGTGGAAGTACTCAATCACGCGCGAGCTTGCGGCCTCATCGTGTACGCGCGACAAAAATCCCATACGCCTCAACGCGCGAATAATCTTCTGCGTGTCGCGCCGAATCACGCCTTCCAAAAATTCGAGGATGCCCTCTTTCATGCGCGGCGAGAGTTCCGCAACCGCACCAAAATCGAGAAGCACGATGTTGCCCTGAGCGTCGACCATCACGTTCCCCGGGTGCGGGTCGGCGTGGTACACACCGTCGACAAAGATCATTTGGCAGAATACACGCATGAGCCGCACGGCGAGCTCCTTGCGATCGATCCCAAGCGCCTCGTGCGCTGCTACGTTGCCCAGCTTTTCGCCTTGCAAGAACGAGCTCGTGAGCACTTTTTTGGTCGACAGTTTGCGATAGGGCAACGGAAACCGCACACGGGTATCTCCCGCGAAGTTCTTGGTGATGCGCTCGACGTTGTCGGCCTCGAGTTCGAAGTCCAACTCTTGGTGCAAGAGCGATTTGATCTGCTCGTAATAGTTGTCGAGCCCATCGATAGGAATGAACCACTGCACGATGCCCATGATGCGGCGAATGGTTTTGAGATCGAGTCGAACGATCTCATCGATGTCTGCATGTTGGACCTTGATGGCGACATGGGTACCGTCGTGCAGACGCGCTTCGTGCACCTGACCAAGCGACGCGCTCGCCAGAGGCTCAGGGTTGACCCACGCATACAGCTCCAACATCGGCTTGCCCAGATCGCGCTCGATGCGCGCCTGAATCTCGACAAAGGAGCGCGGCGGCACTTGGTTCTGAAGGCGCTCGAGCGGACCGCGAAACTCCTCCGGCAAGCTCGTGGCCATGATCGACAAGAGCTGCCCGACTTTGATGAACAAACCCTGAAGCTGCACGATGGCTTGCTCCACGCGTTGCGCGTTGCGCGCGTGCACGTGGGCCACACGCTTCTCTCGATAATCATCACCAAAAAGGCGGGTCATCCAGCTCAGCCACACATAGCTCCAGATGACGCGAAACGTGGTGGCATAGGCCGTCCAAAAACGCCCCTTCAACAAGCCTCTGCGGCGATAGGCCACAGCCTCGCCCGCACCTGCCGTCATTCAGCGACCATGCCAGATAAAGTAGGCCACCCCGATCAAAAGGAGCACGAACCACAGCCCTTGCCCGGGCTCAGTGTCGTCCTCCGCAGCCTTGGGTGCATGCGACGGAGCATGAGGCAAGGGCTGCGAATCATCCTGCACCAGGGGCGCTTCAGACGACTGCGCACTAGATTTAGAAGGCACCGAGGGCAGGTCCGTTTTTGCGTTTGCAAGAGGAGGAGATGGGACTAAAGCCGCAGGCGCCTCCAAGGGAGCCGCAGACTCGGCCAACGCCACGGGCGTGTCCGATGCAGCTTCTCGTACCGCATCTTCAAGCGCAGCAGAAACCTCCATGGGCGAGGTGCCTGCGGGCGGTGCCGCCGAGACCACACGGCGCAGATGGTCCAGCTCTTCCGCCGCCACGGCAGCGCCCGCCCCAAAGGGAGAAAGCGGCATGGTGGACGACTTGGTATCCACCGTGCGATCGCGCGAAGGCTCGCCTGACACCACCCAAAAAGAATGTTCTTTCAGGTCGACGCGCTGCCCTCCAAGCGTCAGCGATTTTGCTGGCTCTACGCGCTTTTCCGCGGTTCCAAAAAGAGGCGCACGCGAGCTTGCAGCGCCCGCCGCTTGCCCAATCACTAGCGCCAGTTCGGCCACATCAGAACCAAACCCGGACAGCGACGCCTGCGCACGAGCGGCATCTTCCTCGAAGCGCTCGACCTGAACATCTGCGAGCCCTGTGCCGTCACTGCTCAACCGAGGCAAACGCTCTGCCAACAGCAAATCGTGCTCTCCAAATCGGCCCCCAGAAAGCGCGCGTACAAGCCTGTCCAAGCCGGTCACCAATGCGCGAGACAGGACCTCATTTCTCGCAAGGTCTCCGGAGACCGCCGAGGCAAATTCGACCATGTCACACTCGAAAACCACGTCCGGCCCAGCACCGCGGGCCTCGTACACAAAGCGACTCGTCAGCTTGTCGGCGCCTACGGTGTAAACGCGTACATTGGAGGCGCGAAGCGCAGGCGCGATGGCCGAGGTGACTGCAAGCCATGTGGCAGTGCTGGCAGCCTCGTGCGTCAAAGGCACACGCCCGATGGCGATTTGTTCCTCGGGCAAGGTCAGCCCCAAGCGTGCGCGCAGCTCCTGCGTCACATCGCGCCGGTCGATCACACTCAACTCCCGCGTCCACGCGCGCAAACCATCCGACGCAAACCAGCCCACCGACGCTCCTGTGAGCAACACACTGGTATCCTCGTCGAGCGGCAACGCAAGCAAACGACCAGGAGCGAGCAACTTGGGCAATAACGCTTTCATGAGGTTGCTATCGTACCCGACTCCGGGCTTCGCTCCCCATTTTTTGCTGCAGGCCGGCGACCACGCAGCGAAGTGCGAGGAAAATAGGCTGCAGTTGGGCTATGAACGGAGCATTCATGAGCACGCCAGCTGAACCGCATTCCGCTCCCGCCGACCATGCGCCCAATTTTGTGGCCGACCTGGTGGCGCAAGACATCGCACAAGGCAAACACGCCGGGCGCGTGCACACGCGCTTTCCGCCTGAGCCCAACGGATATTTGCATCTTGGACATGCCAAATCGATCTGTTTGAACTTTGGTTTGGCGCGCGCGTTTGGGGGCAAATGCAACCTGCGCTTCGATGACACCAACCCTGCGACGGAAGAGACCGAGTACGTCGAATCCATCAAAGAGGATGTGCGATGGTTGGGCTTTCAGTGGGACGGCCCCGAATATTTTGCATCCGACTATTTTGATGCACTTTACAACTTTGCAATGAACATGGTGCGCGCTGGCACCGCGTACGTCGACAGCCGAAGCGGCGATGAGATTCGCGACACCCGTGGCGACTTTCACACCGCGGGCACCGACAGCCCCTACCGGACGCGCAGCACCGAGGAGAACGCAGACCTGTTCGCGCGCATGCACGCAGGAGAATTTGCGGATGGCACGCACGTGCTCCGAGCCAAGGGCGACATGGCCTCCGCCGACATCAAGATGCGCGACCCGCTGATGTACCGCATCCGACACGCGAAGCATCATCGTACGGGCGACAGCTGGTGCATCTATCCGATGTACGATTGGGCTCACGGGCAGTCCGACTATCTCGAGAAGATCACCCATTCGGTGTGCACACTCGAATTCTCAAATCATCGACCTCTTTATCACTGGTTCATGGACCAAATCGGCGCCGATCCCAACGAACGGCCACACCAAACAGAGTTCGCGCGTCTGAATGTCACCTACACGGTGCTCAGCAAACGCAAGCTGCAAGAGCTCGTGCAAGGCAAGCACGTCAGCGGCTGGGATGACCCACGCATGCCCACGCTGTCGGGCATGCGACGCCGTGGATTCACCGCGCGCGCCCTCAGAAATTTTTGCGATCGCATTGGCGTGTCCACGCGCGATTCGGTGGTCGACGTTCAGCTCTTGGAGCATGCGCTTCGCGAAGACCTAGGCGTCACCGTGCCACGCGCGATGGCCGTGCTGCGGCCGCTCAAGGTGATCATCACCAACCTGGCGGCCGACGAAGCCATCACGCTCAGCGCCCCAATTCGACCCGATCTCACCGAGAGCGACACACGTTCGCTTTCGCTTACCCGCGAGATTTACATCGAGCAAGACGACTTTATGGAAGTCCCCGCCAAGAAGTACTTCAGGCTCGCACCGGGCCAAGAAGTACGGCTCCGATATGCATGCATTGTACAATGCACCGATGTCGTCAAAGACGCCGCGGGCAACATCACAGAAGTGCATGTCACCTGGGATCCATCCTCCAAGGGCGGCATGCCGGCTGACGGACGGAAGGTCAAAGGCACCATTCACTGGGTGAGCGCCGCTACTGCAGTAGATACCGAAGTCCGGCTCTACGAAAGGTTGTTTGCCGACGAGAACCCCATGGCCGACAAGGATGCTTGGCTGAGCACGCTCAATCCGCAGTCCATTGAGCTTTTGCGCGGCGCAAAGCTGGAGCCCTGGGTCGCCGAATCAAGTGCAGGATGCATCTACCAATTTGAACGACTGGGATACTTTTGCATCGACAAGGATTCTGCCAGCGGCGCTCCTGTCGTCAATCGAACCATCTCGCTCAAAGAGGGTTTTGCGCCTGCCACTGCCTAACAAAGTGCTCGACAGAAATTGCTGGCCATAGCTTGGCCCAAAGCTCGCCGCGCGTAGGCTCTGCATCGAGCTTAGAAAACCATTCTTTGAGTATACCAGCGGCGCCTATTCCCAACGAGCGCAAGGCTTCTCCGCGCCCTAACTCGCGCACATATGCCCATGCCGAACTGTCGTACACGCCTGCGACAAGCGCTGGCGTAAAGTCTGCTTTGCTTTGTCGATGGCAAATTTCGCGCGGCACGTTGCGCTGCATCAAATGCCGCAAAAGGCCTCGCGAAACTCCTCCGGGCTCCAATTCTTTGGCCGAAAAGCCCGCGGCAGTCTGCACCAATTCGAGATCGACATAAGGCTCGCGCACGGCGATCCCGGCGGCGCTTTGCAAGCATCCCCTAGAGGCGATGGCCGCCGCGCGACGAGCATGCGTGTAATACGCATGTACACGATCTTTCTTCCTGCTCGGAAGGCTCCACCAACGATTTGGCCACCAAGGCGCGAACGTGTCGTCACCGCCCGCGCCAGTCAGCAACACCTCTGCCCCCCACGCTTTGGCCCGCAAGGCAGCTTCAAGTTCCCAGGCGCCCGTGGGCCATAGGTAGGGCTGAGCATCCATGATGAGTGCATCTTGCACACGACCTGAAGACTCGGCGGGCGTGAAGCGATGCGCGCGGGCGCCTGTATGAGCCTCAAGCGCGTCTAGATAGGGCAGGTCGGAATCCTCACCATCGAAACATAAGGAGAAAAGTGCACTCTGCACATGGTTGCGGTTCATGTCGTGTACCAGACCGAACAAGGCTGAAGAGTCCACACCTCCCCCACCCATCACGGCCACCCGCTTCGCTTGGCCTACGGCATGCTGCATTGCCACGTCCAGCGCGCGCGACACCTTGGTGGGCGCCGTCCCGGTTTGCGCCCAACGCGTCGTCTGGCTTGGCGAAAGACGCACGGGAAAGCGGCCACTGCTGGTGATGGCAAAGCCCGGAGGCACAGAAAACACTGCCAGATAAGGTGTCTGCATGGCGCCCGGGATCGGCAACTCCGACGCCAAAGCGTTGAGATAAGACACATCCAACCCAGAGGCTCGGACCTGCGTCAAGTGCATGAGATCCGCGCAAGAAGTCGCCACCGTGAGCCCGCCCCCCAAGTTTCGCACGCCGTACACGCGACGAGGCGCGCCATACGAAACCACTCGCTCGTGCTTGCCCGCCGGCGTGCCGTCTACATTGCAAACTTCGGTGACCACGATTGTAGCCTACACATGAACCGTGCGAGCGTACAAAGCCCGATGACGCTTTCCCTTCTTGTCGCAGGTCTCATGGGTGGTTGTCTTTCGGGTCTGCTGGGCCTTGGAGGCGGCGCGGCCCTCGTGCCTTGCTTCGTGCTTCTTGGAGGCATGTCGCAACACCGCGCGCAAATGATGTCGCTCGCGGCCATGCTTCCTCCTGTGGGTCTGCCTGGCCTTTTGGCCTATCTCAAGGCCGGCGTGCGCCTGCGTGTCCGCGTCGTGGCATGGATGTCCGCGGGCTTTGTTGCCGGCCTCTTGGTTGGGGCAGAAGTGGCCAATCGCGTCTCCGGCAGCTTCCTTGCCCTTTTCTTTGCGGCCTTTCTCAGCGCTCTGGCCATTCGTGAATGGCGCGCCGGTGGCCGCAAGGCAGCCCAAGTATCGGGGCTTACCGACAGCGAATTTTCTGCCTTAGGGCCCGCGTGTCTTCCTCTCACCATCGGCGCAATCGGCGGCGTGTGGGGCGGGGCTTTGGGCGTAGGCGGTTCGGTAATCATGATCCCCATGCTCATGCGATGGATGCGCTACGCACGTCTCGAAGCGCAGGCTTGCACGCTCGCGCTGGGTCTTGCCCCCTTGGGCCTTCCGGCGTTGATGCGATACGCGCGTGCTCACGGCCCCGTGCCCTGGGGACAAGTGCTGATTGTTGCAGCGGCGTTCACGCTGGCCTCCAAGCTCACGGGCAAACTCGCCACTACCTTGCCAGCCAAAACCATTTCGCGTGTCTTTGCCCTGGTGCTAGTGCTGGTGGCCAGTTCGATTCTCTATCGCACGCTGTTCCTACAAGCCTGATCCCGAGTCCCACCATGAGCCAATCTGTCGACCCAACGCGTGACTACTACAACGAGTTCTCCAAGCGCTACGAGGACGAGCGCCGGCCCAACTCAGCCAGCGGATATCATGCGATGATCGACGATCTCGAAGTCGAAGTGGTCGAGCGATTTGCGCGCGGCAAGTCTGTGCTCGAGTGCGGTTGTGGCACGGGATTGTTGCTTGAGCGATTCGCCACATTCGCGAGCGACGCCCAAGGAATTGACTTGTCTCCAGGCATGCTGTCGCTGGCACGCAAACGCGGTTTGAACGTGCAAGAAGGCAGCGTCACCTCGCTCCCCTACGGCAACGGACAGTTCGATGTGACCTGCTCCTTCAAGGTGCTCGCCCATGTCGAAGACATCGGCAAAGCCATCTCGGAGATGGCGCGCGTCACCAAACCCGGCGGCGTCATCTTGGCCGAGTTCTACAACCCTTACAGCTTTCGCGGCCTCGCCAAGCGTTTGGGTCCAGCTGGCAAGATTTCGAACGAGACCAAAGAGAGTGCGGTCTACACGCGATTTGATGCTCCGTGGGAGATAGCCAAGTACTTGCCTGCAGGATGCGCCATTGAGGATCGCTGGGGCGTACGCATTGTCACGCCCGTTGCACAAGCCGCGCGCTTGCCGTTCGTCGGACCGCTCTTGCAGCGCGCTGAGCAAAAGCTCGCCAACACCGCCGCCGCCAATCTTGCAGGCTTCTACGTCGCCATCCTTCGCAAGCGCGCGTAGTCACTCGTTGCCTCTCATTGGGTTCAACAAGAGCTCTTCGCCATCTCCCACAGCGCATCATGCGCGCGCGGTCTCCACGTGCGAATTCCCTCAGGGTGCGCGCTTGAGGGAGATACGCGATTGGTGAGCAACACCGTGACGATGCCGGCTTGCGGGTCTACCCAATAGCTGGTCCCTGTAAACCCCAAGTGGCCAAACGTCGCATCGCTACACTTGGCCCCGGCCATCGAATCCGCGCCTCGTTTGCCATCAAACCCCGCACGCATCACGCCGCCTACACGGGCACGAAGCAGCGGCTCCAACGCCCCGGCCCACGGGCCACGCTGGGCCTGAGCATCCGCCAGTGCAATGGCAAAACGAAGCACGTGCTCCGCCGTGCCGAACAAGCCGGCGTGCCCCGACAGGCCCTTCCCGCTCAAGAACCACGCGTTGTCGTCGTGCACCACGCCGCGCAAAAGCCCGCCGCGTGCAGGCAAGAACTCAGTGGGCGCCACCAACGCCGTAACAAGAGATTCCGCCGCGCAAAGAGCGTTGGTAGATTCAAGGCCCAAAGTCTCCGTGACATATTTTTGCACTGCTTCCGCAAGCGGTATGCGTGCATGATGCACCAAGGCTTCACCCGCCAGAATGTACCCCAAATCGCTGTAGATTGCAGATACCCCATCCCATCCGCTCTGAGGCAAATTGGCCGCATGCCGAATCGCGTCCCTCTTCGACGCGCACAGCCACAAGTATGCATGGGCGCGCAGTCCGCTGCGATGCGACAGCAACTGCTCCAAGGTGACCACCCCCGCATAGGTATTGCTGAGCTCGGGGATCAGCGCAGAGACCTGGCTTTCAAGAGACAATCCCGAGCGCACACATGCCACCGCCACAAACGATTTGGTTAAACTTGCGAGATCAAAGGCGGCTGCCGAACCGCCCACGCCTACCTGCCACGCACGGCCATCCCATCGCGCGTACGCCGCTGCCACATCAGGCGCCAACCGATCGGCCACCATCTGCGCGCACAGAGCGTCCGCCCTGGGATCGATTGCGGAACTCAGATTCACAAGGTTTGACCTCATTGGCACAGTGTACGTATCCTGAAGCCTCACGCGCTGGGAAGGAACCCACATCACATGGCTGAGTTTTCATGGGAAGCAACCGGTAAGAACGGCGAAGTCAAACGTGGCACGATGGTGGCCGAAGACGAGGGCATCGTTCGCACCAAGTTGCGAGGGCAGCAGCTTCAGGTCGTGAAGATGCAAAAAAAGCCAGCAAATTTGGCTTTAAATATGAACTTCCAGTTCGGTACGGGTGTGAAGGGCGAAGACGTCGTCACCTTCACCCGATTGCTGGCCACCATGATTGATGCGGGCATGCCGATTGTCCAATGCCTGGACATCTTGGGCGCGCAAACGGAGAACAAGCGCTTCGGCGCAATCGTGAAAGACATTCGCACCACGGTTGAGGGCGGCTCCACCTTCAGCGCTGCGCTGCGCCGTCACCCTAAGGTTTTCGACAATCTTTACACCAACCTTGTTCAGGCAGGCGAAGAGGGCGGCAAGCTCAACGAAGTTCTCACGCGTCTGGCGGAGCACCGCGAGAAGGGTATGAAGACGGCCCGCAAAGTCAAAGGTGCCATGGTGTACCCGAGCATCGTGCTCGTAATCTTTCTGGGCGTTCTGGCCGTGCTTTTGGGCTGGGTCGTGCCCTCCTTCGAAACCACATTTAAGGAGATGGATCCAAAGGGCGACGGCCTGCCCTGGCTCACGCAGCAAGTGGCCAATGTGTCACGCGCTTTTGTCAGCAATTTCGGGCTCATCGTGCTCGCAATCGCGATGTCCATCACGGCCTTTGTCCTCTTCTACCGCACTCCTGCGGGCAAAAAGAAATGCCACGCATGGTTTCTCAAAGCTCCCGTGTTTGGCGACCTCATTCGAAAAGTGGCCGTCGCGCGTTTTACCCGCAC
>JAYWGD010000068.1:0-3048 GCA_043778435.1 Myxococcales bacterium
GCTCCATGCGGCGGGCGTCAAAGCCCGCAAAAGCCGCGCCGCCCTTGGTCGTCTTGGCTTCGCCGTAAACTGACAGAATTTCTTTTGTGCAGTCTACATTGGTTGGCGTAAGCAACCATCCATCTTTGGAAGTACCCGCGCCACACACCGCATTCAGCTGGGCGCGCCCGGCCGCCGTCAAAAATGCGCTGGTCGAGCCCCAGTCGTTGCCTAGGGGCGCCCTGAGCTTGCCATTCTTGAGCATCCAATAGGTGATGGCGTCACCCACATCGTTCTTGATCATCGTGTTGTCCCAATCGAACAGGGCAACGCGCTTTGCAGTGCCTAGATTGGCGCTCGAGACAAACGCATCGAGCGCGGTACGCACGGATGCACGCCACGCATTGGGCGTCAGCGGCGCAAGGCGCACACCGGCATCCAACGAAGTCGGCGGCGACTGACTACTTTGCGCTCCACAAGCAGACCCAAGTGCCAGCGCAAACAAGGTGAGAGGCATGTATGATTTCATGCCTCTCACCTTGTTCGTGTTCTGCGACACCGCGCGCAAGGCGCTGCAACAAAGTCGCGCCAAACGCGCAACGTGCACTCACCCACAGAGCGAGAGCCAACAACGACGAAAGACTGTAGTCGCGCGCGAAAAAGGCGCGCCGTCTACTTGGCGAGCGCGGCCTCGATCGCGCGGCTGATCTCTGGGCCCTCGGGCTTGGTCGTGCTCGGAAAAGTGCTCAGCAAGCGGCCATCTTTGCCCACGAGATACTTGGTAAAGTTCCATGCTGGCTCTGGCAATTCGCTGTTGATGGCGGCATAAAAAGGCTGCGCCTCAGGGCCTTTCACATGGCCCTTCTTCATCATTGGAAACGTCACGCCGTACGTCGTGCTGCAGAAGCTTCGAATCTCGGCTTCGCTGCCTGGCTCTTGGTGACCAAAGTCGTCCGACGGAAAGCCCAACACGGTGAAGCCCTTTTCCTTGTATTGCTCATACAGTTTTTCGAGGCCTTCGTACTGGTGCGTAAAGCCACACTTGGATGCCACATTCACCACCAGCGTTACCTTGCCGTGAAGCTCGGCAAGACTCATGTCTTTGCCTTCCAACGTCTTGGTGGTCAGCGCGTAGAGGTCAGTTTTCTGGGTCATGGTTTTTCCGGCCTTTGCTGCATAATCTTCGGGTGTCACAACGCCGCCCTTCTTGCAGGCTACGAGATAGAGCGCAAACGCGGAGTACAACAGTTTCTTGAACATTGGCTTGTTCGTAGCGCCGGCCATGGGCGGAGGTCAACGCGTCACCATACATACCGACGGTCAGCGATACTCTGGAGGGCACCGACGACGCAGGTCATCGCAGGTAGGACTTCCGCCTAGCGGTGTGTTTCTGCAATCCGTGTTCTGCCATTTCACGCACGCTTGAGGCATGGCACCCAACGATGCAGGGGCCGGTGTCGACAACGATGGCTGCGCAGGAATCGTGGGCTGCGGAGGCAGCGAAGGCGGGGGTGCGGGGTGTACCGGCGTGGGTGCAGGCTGCGCAGGCTGCGGCGTCGGCTGCAACACTGGCGAGGGGGTGCCCGGCCCAAAAATCTTGCCCAGATCTACCGCTGGGGACCACGCAACGGCGGGCATTTCTATGGCCGACCCACTCGCCCCAGGTGCGCCGCTTGGAGCCCCCCCGCCGCCCGGCGCGCTGCCCTGAGAGGGGCCACCCGAACGAACCGGCTGTGCGCCGTGGGCACGCGGCGTTGGGGCAACAGGCCGGTTGAACTCTACGGGCTCCGCATTGGGCGAAATCGCGGCGCCACTGGCACTCGAGGGCACAGCGCTCAAAGGCTCCGCCATGCGCGGTGCAGACAAGGTAGGCGCAGGCTTGTTTGCAGACATGCCCCACATCACAAAGGCACCGGCGAGCAACAATGTGGCGCCGCCAGCCCCCGCCAACCCAAGAGGACTTAGACCTTTGCGCGATGTCGGCCCGGTGGGCACAGCGGCCGGAATCACGGGTGATTCCCAAGCCGAAGGCCCCGTCGCCGCGCGCGTAGCGGCAGGAGGGGGCGGTGTAACCGAGGTGCGCTCTCTTGGAGAGTACGCGCCTACAGGCGCAGGTGTCGCTGCAGTATGCACATAAGGATTGACCACCACGGGCACCGCTTCGGTGCGGGCAAAGTTGTGACTTACGGGGGCGACCGAAGCCGCACCCAGAAACTCCCGACGCAGCGACGCCATGCCTGCAGGGCGCAGGCGCGGATCCTTCTTCAAACATCGCATCACCACGTCGGTCACACCTCGTGGCAGAGACCCGGTATCCGGGCTGAGCGACAAGTCGCGGGGCGTGGTCTCCATGTGATGACGCGCCCATGCCCAAGGGTTGTCGGCTTCGAATGGAAGCGCCCCAGAGAGCATCTCATAGAGCACCATCCCCAACGAATACACATCGCTTTGAGGTCCCACATCGATGCCCTGAAACTGCTCGGGGCTCATATACGGAGGCGTGCCAAGCATGGCGCCTGCCCGCGTAAGCCCGGCAAGCGAATCACGGCCACTTTTGGCAATGCCAAAGTCGAGCACTTTGACAAAGTCTTTGATTCCTGCGCGCTCGGTGAGCATCAAGTTGTCGGGCTTGAGATCGCGATGCACGATGCCCAAGCCATGAGCTTCCGCCAGCGCTCCGGCGACTTGATCGAGCACATGAGAGGTACGAGGCAGCGACATCACCCTTGTTTTGTTCAGCTCATGCGAGATAGATGTGCCCTGCACGTATTCCATGACGATGTACAGATACCCTTCGGGGGCCGTTCCATAATCGTAAACATGAATCACGTTGGGGTGCTCCAACCGGCACACGGTGGCAACCTCGCGCTCGAAACGTGCACGCAGATGAGCGTCTGCCGACAGGTTCGCGTGCAAGGTCTTGATGGCCACGCGGCGCACGGCCGTGCCCAAACTCTGCTCGGCCTCCCACACCACGCCCATGCCGCCTTCCGCAATGCGCCTGCGCACTGCGTACTTGCCCCCAACCACATCGCCGATGCGGAGTTCGATCATGAGCGTGCACGGGCC
>JAYWGD010000069.1:0-9022 GCA_043778435.1 Myxococcales bacterium
GGGCCAGTGCTCGGCGATTTCTTCTTCAAGCCACGGGTCCCCATCTTTAAATTTGCCGTGGCTCTCCACGAGCTTGAAGGCATACATGCGGCCGCCCGCGGCGCCCACGATGTTTCCGGTACGCGTGCCCACACGCCGCGATGCCAAGAACGAGATGGCTGGCGCCACGTGGCTTGGCATCATCGTGTTCACGCTCTCGAACACGGGCAGATGCGCCGTCATGCGCGTCTTGGCGAGCGGCACACAGGTGTTCACCATCACGCCATGACGCTGCAGCTCCACGGCCAGCGTGCGCGACATGCCCAGCACTGCAGAGGCCGCAGTGGCCCCCGCGACCTGGGCATATTGCCCAAGCAAACCGCTCGCTGCCGAAAGCATCACGACGCGGCCGCCACGCTGTTCGCCCGATGCCTTGTTCTGCGCCAGCATTTGCTTGGCAGACACTTGAGCCGGCAAAAAGCTGCCCGTGACCTGCGCGCTCATCACGTGCGCAAAGGCATCGAGGCTGGTACGAAACAAGGTGGCATCCACATCAATCCCCGCGCAAGTCACCAGCGCATCAAGGCGCCCGAAGCGCGCCAAGCCCTCGGCCAGCGTGCGCGCCACATCGCTCTCTACGTGCGCTGCGGCATGCACGGCGACCACTTCGGCGCCGGCCGCCGTGAGCTCTGCCGCCAGCGCATCCAAGCGCGCGCGGCCTTCGGGCTCCGGCGCGCCTGAGGTGTCCACGCAAGCATCCGACAGGATCAGGCGCGCGCCCTCCGCGGCCATGCGGTGCGCAGAGGCCGCACCGATTCCGCCTGCCGCGCCAGTGATCCACACCACGTCTCCGTCGAACATGCTCATAAGCGTCTCCTTAGTCCGAACAGCGGTGTGCGCGCATCCTGGATTGTGCAAAGCTGCAGCGCGTGAAGGCGCGCCTCCGCTTGGTTCTTGCTCTAGCACTGGTTGCATCTTGCACGCGTTCAACCAAGCCCTCGCCCGCGCAAGAGGTCGCCCGCGACGCAGTGGCTACCGCGGCGCCCGTGGCAAAGCGACCGGCATGGATCGAACAAGACGGCGACACCGCCGAGAAGGTGGGCCAAGCGTGGGCGGCATGGAAACGCGGCGACAAGGCCGCGCTCGCGGAGGCCGCAAGATCCCTTTGCCCAAGCGCCCATTGCTTGCCGCGTCACCATGCGCATCTCATTGCCAAGGTCGTCGGCGCGCCAAACGTGATTGTTACAAACCTTGGCATTTTGCTCTTAGAAGCCGGGTCTCCGAAAGACTTTGTGCCCATGGCCTTGGGCCCAGGGGTGTACGCAAAGGAGTTGCGAGACGGCCGCGTGATTGTAGACAGCCCGCGCTACCGTCGAGCCTACATTGTTTACCCGTTTCACGGCTCCGTCGAGAGGGTGATCGAACGCCAGGCCTCGGATGCATACGCGAGCTTGCTTGATGTCGCCCCGGACTTAAGCAGCTACGTGTATGTTGCATCTGACGGGATGGCGCATCAGGTAGAAGATGCGTCGACCAAGGAAAAACCTCTTGGTTCGGCCCCTACAGGAGCCCGGGTTGCATGGTCATGGGTGACTGCCGTGCCAAAGCTTCTGGGGCGCGACGCACCTGCGGAGCCATCGCTCAACCAAGCGAGTTGGCAACTCGATGCTGCAAAAAGTCAAGACCCGGCATTCAGGAGATTTAAGAACCAGCCCCTCGTTTTCTTCTCAACCCCAAACTGTCGCGTGGTGGTTGCATGCGCGCAGAAGATTTGCACTGCCTTCAAGGGCCGTATTGGGATTTCGCCGACCCCCGGTCCGGCGGGCCAACACTGCCCGACCGTGCATTACACCGACGCGATTCTCACCGTCCCCGATTCTACCCCCGATCTGCTCGACAACGACGCGGGCTTTGGCTTTGTCGACGGCGAGCACCACGAAGTGCTGCTCGTGGGTTGCGACGGCAAAGTGAGCAAGCGCACAAGCACGGAAGCCGAAGAGGAACACCACGTTACGGCCGAGGCCGAGGCCTGGCGCACACGGCTCGGCCCGCAGCTTTGCAGCGCACGCGATGCGGTTTTGCCAGGGGCTGCGTGCGATGAACTTGAACAACAGGGCCAGAGCCACGTACCCTGACCGCTGTGAAGCGCATGCAGGATTCTTGGGTGACGGCGGCGGGCTTGGCCTGCTTTTGGGCCGCCACGCCAGCACTCGCGGCCGAGAGCACGCTACTTTCGCGCGCGAACACGCTTTGGGACAGCGGCGAATATGCCCAGGCCGAAAAGCTGTACACCGCATCTATCGCGGCGGGTGGTCTGCAACCTGACGAACTTGTGCAAGCGTGGGCGCGTGACGGCGCGTGCCTCGCGTACCTTGGAAAAAAGCAAGCGGCGACCGAAGCGTTTCGCAATGCGGCCGTGCTCAATCCCAACTTTTTGGTACCCGACGATGTGGGACCCAAAGCTGCAGCGGCCGCCCTACCCGCACGCGCGCAGGCGGCGGCCTTGGGCGACTTTACCCTCCGCGCCGAGGTGCCCAAAAGTGTAACGGCGAACGAAACCTGGGGATGGACAGTGCAACTGGATGCGGCGCATGCGTCGCTGGTGGCCAAAGTGAGTGCGCGCTGGGGGGCGGAGGGGAGCACTTCCACACAAGGCACAGAGACTGCAGAGAAGGCCGGTGCGGAGCGCTTGTCGTTCTTGTCGACCAAGCCAATTCCTGCCAATGCCAAGCGCGTCGAGCTGCGTCTTGCTGCGCTCGACAAGCGCGGAAACACCATGAAATTGCTGCTTGTGATCCTACCTGTAACGGCGGACTCTGGAGCAAAGCCCGCGGCGGCCGAGGCGGGTGCTCCACCAGGAACCTCGGGCACCACGGCGCCCGCGAAAGGCGGCGGCTTCTGGCACACGGCTTGGCCGTGGATCATTGGTGGCACAGTCTTGGCCGCCGGAGGTGGAGCGGCGTACTATTACGGCACGCGCCCCGCGCCCAATGTCGATGTGCTCGCGCCCACCGTCACCCTCACTCCCTAGAAGAACTACACCCCATCTTGTCAAACCTCAACGCCCCTCTTGTCAGCCCCGCCGGCGGTCCCTTGCAAAAGCTTGGAGACTATCGTGTCGTCGACGAGATCGGCTCGGGCGGAATGGCCACGGTGTATCTGGCGCGTCTCGATCGTGCAGGCGGTTTTCAGCGTTGGGCCGCACTCAAAACCGTGCACCCGCATTTGCTCGAGGATGAGAGCTTTGTGCAGATGTTTATGGACGAGGCGCGTGTGGCCGCTCGCATCAACCACCCCAACGTGGGGGCCGTGTACGATGTGGGCCACGACCAGACAAATCACTGGATTGCCATGGAATACCTTCATGGCGAAGCGCTTAAAGATGTGATGCAACGAGCCGACGAAGTGGGCGCGCTCATCCCGCCGGAAATTGGCTGCCGCATCATCGCCGATGCCGCCGAGGGACTACATGCGGCGCACGAACTTGCAGGCGCCAACGGTGAGAAGATCGGTCTGGTGCATCGCGACATCACGCCGCACAACTTGTTCGTTACCTACGACGGCGTCACCAAAGTCCTCGACTTCGGTATCGCCAAATTCGCCGACCAAGCCAACCAAACGCAGGCCGGTATTCTCAAAGGAAAGATTGCCTACATGTCGCCGGAACAGTTGGCCGGCGAGTCCATCGATCGCCGCTCCGACATCTTCGGCCTTGGCGTGGTGTTGTGGGAACTCACCACCGGGCGTCGCTTGTTCCGCACCGAAAGCGACATCGAGACCTTCAATCGCGTCAGCGCATGCGTGATTCCGCGCCCATCCACCATCGTGCCTGGGTATCCAGAAGACCTCGAAGCGGTGGTGCTGAAGGCGCTCGCCAAAGACAAATCAGAGCGCTACCGAACCGCCCGCGAATTCTCGCGCGCGCTGCAATCCTTCTTTTTACGACGCGGTATTTTCGTCACCGGCGACGAGGTTGCGACCTATCTGCGATCCGTGTTTGGCCAGCGAATTGCCGAGCGTCAGACGCATTTGCGTGAGCTTGGCGAACGCATCGACCGCAATGGCGCGCTGGCCCCCGGGCATGCACCTCACTCTGCAACGGCGGTGTCGGCGGGTGCGATGGCTCCGGTGACGGGCGCACGCCTCAAAGCCCCATCTCACATCGGACAGATGCCTCTTAATGCCAAGCACACGCTGCTCGGAGTGGGTGCGCCTGTCGAGACCGCGGAGCCACCCTCCACGCAAGACTACGACGACGATGCCGCGACCCTGATGGGCGCAAGCCCGCTGTCAATGCCGTCCGATGGGCCAACGGCCTACGCGCCCACATCTGCGTCCGCCTTTGGTGCAGCCCCGGGCTCGATCGGAGGCGCCCCTCGCGCGACCACGATGCTTGGCACCGGCCCGCTCAAACCCGGTGCCATTGCCACCATTCAACTTCCTGCTCGTGACATGCCCAATGCGGCGGCCGGAGTAGACCTCGCGCCTGAATCCATTTCCACCGCGGTCTCGGCCGGGCAGCGCGAGCCAAATCGCAATTTGTGGCTCGGACTGGCTGCGGTGGCCGTCTTGGTGGCCGTGGGTTCAGTCACATTTGTAGGCGCCTACCTTTACAAGAAGAGCCACCAACCCGCGGTGACCGAGTCCAAGCCCCCCGTTGTTGTGCCGTCTACGCCAACAACGCCCGTGCCCGCCGTCACTCCGCCACCGGTTGCTGTGATGCCAGAGCCGGCGGTTCCAACACCAATGGAACCCGTCAACTTGAACTTGGATACGCAGCCCGAGGTCGCGCCCGTGGCGCCGGTTGCCCCTGTTGTCGTTGCGCCTCCGCCACAGCAGGGGGCTATCGTACCAGAGAAAAAGCAGCCTGTGGTTGCCACGCCTCGCCCGGCAGTCCGCCCGGGGGCGGCTATCCCGTCGCCCGCCAAAGCCTCCGGAATAGGCAGCCTCACCGTGGTGTGTTTGTCCGGTTGCACCGAGATCTTTGACAACGGAACCTCGCTAGGCCCTGGCCCCGTGTTCGGTCGCTCGGTGCCCGCAGGCAAACACGTGATCAAACTTGTGAGCTCAAAAGGCACGCGCACACGCGTGGTGTCGGTGGAGACCAACGGCAAAGCCTCACTTCGAGAATAGGGCGCCCACATGACTCGCATCGCCACGCACACTGTCCTTGCCACCGTGCTTTTCTCGGGCGCGTTTCTTTCGTGCGACAATCGCCCAAAGCTCTCGATTGATCTGCGCATCCCGAGCGCCGTTCAGGGCGTGGTGACCTACGAGCTTGGCGCCTTTCCCGATGGCAACTGCGCCACACTGGCGCCCGCACTCGTGGGCGGCTTGCCGCTTGTGGGCCCCATTGTACGCACGGCATTCCCACAAGGCGGCGCGCCGCTTGCCATGGGCGAGCTTGCTCCTGGCAGTTATGCTTTTGGCGTGGTCGGCCGCGATGAAGACTGCAAAGTGCTGGCCACCGGATGCGGCAATGTCACGCTGGACGGCACCCAGGCCATCAGCATTGATGTCGCGGCCACCAAAGAGGCCGGCGGTGCTTGCTCTCAAGATTCCACGTGCCTCAACGCCCGATGCGTTCCCAAACCGGTAACAGAAACGCCGGGATGCACCATGTCGGTGGTGTCCTACGGTGCACTGGAAGGCACCATTAACTCCGCAAGCGTTGCCGTCTCGGGGCCGTCTGTCGTGGCGGACGACGACGGATTCCGTGTAGGATACAGACTTGTAGATCTGGGCGGGGGCGCCAACTCTCGCTACGGCTACATCACCATCAACAATTCTGGCGCGGTGGTTGCCGAGAGTGCTCCACAACCCTTTACCGAAGGATGCGACAATGTGCCGCTTTCCGACGGTCTGGGATTTGTGAGAATGAACAAGAGGCTACTCATGTTGATGAGCTTGCCGCATTGCGAGCCTACCAACACCAAACCCCGGCATCAAGGTGGTCTGGACCTCATCGATTTCACGAACCCGGATGCGCCCAAGACGCTTGAAGTGGAACGTGTGTCGCAAACGCCCGCACTCGCCTCCCAAAATGCTCTGACGGTGTTCAACAATCAACTGCTCGCCATTCGCGCGTACCAAAGTCGTACGGGCACCACCGGCAATGTTGAGTGGCATGGCATCAACCCCAACGACGGCACCGATCTTCCCAACGTATTGGGGTTTTTGGCGCCCGACTTGGTCGCAGCCGCCGAGATGGTGGGCAGCAGCAGCATGCTCGCCACACTGTCGCAGGGCAAGGGCGCCGTGTATGTACGCGCCCAGCCCACGCTGGCGGACTTCATGACACCAGCCAAAGTGACCGATCAGGTCTCGACCTACTCCGGCACGTGGGGTCACATCGCGACGAAGGGGAAACGAGCTTTTTTGCTGCGTGGGCAAGACCTAGGAGCAACGCTCACTGTTCACGACCCGGCCGCCGGCAAGCTCGCTCCATTTACGGCCAAACCTGCCGACCCTGGCACCCAATTTGGCATCTCACTGAACCCCGATGGCGGCCCCTCCGGGGGGGGCGCTCTGCTTGTGCACGGCAGCCACGTGTTCGCACTCACCGCGCAAGCGCAGCAGGGTATCCCCACCCTCACACTGGCCACGTTTGCGGGCGCATCCACCAAACTCTTTCAAACGCATGCCACCTACATCACGCCGGAGACCGGCGCGCCGGCCCTGAGCACCATGCGAGACTCGAAGGTCATGGTGGCCGCCAACGCTAGCCGTGTGCTCGTCGTCTGGGCTTCAAGCACCTCGCAGAATGGCGTCTCCACGCTCAAAAAGGGCGAGGCTCTAGGCGGGTACATGCAGTTTGCATGCACGGATGAAAACCCCTGAGCCAGCAACCCGGAGTTCTTACGCTGGCGCGCCGTGTACTTGAGAACGCCGGCATCATGCACGCAGAGCCGGTGCTGCTCGCCGTCAGCGGAGGCGCGGATTCGATGGCGCTGCTTCACACCATGGCGCGCCTGCAGCGCGAGGGATTTTGCACGCCGCATGTGCTCAGCTTCGATCACGGATTGCGTGCTTCGGCGGCGGCAGAATCAAATGCAGTGTGCACGTATGCAGCTGAGTTGGGCATTGCCGCGAGCACCGAAGCCTTCAACTTGAGCGACGGTCCGGACTTGCAGGAGCGCGCACGAGATGCGAGACGTGCCTCCTTGCAAGCGCGCGCCGGGTTGCTGGGCGCACGCTGGATCGCCACCGGGCATCACGCCGATGATCGCGCCGAGACCGTGCTCATGCGGCTGCTGCGCGGCACCGGCGTGGCAGGCCTCGCCGCGCTTCCTGCCCTTGCCGCTCCGTTTGTTCGGCCTCTGATTCATGCGCGCCGTGGTCAGTTGCGTGCGCACTGCACCAATTTCAAAGTGCCCTTTGTCGACGACCCTTCAAACGTTGACCCGCGGTTTCTGAGGGTACGGGTACGACACGAGTTGATTCCTCAAATGGTTTCGCTCAACCCGCGCGCGGTCGAGCACCTCTGCGAGCTGGCAGACAAAGCGCAAAAAAGCGCGCCTCCCCCCCTCGTCAGCATCGAGCAAGAGGTATAGATTGGTGCCCTCGCACGCGGCATTTCGTCGCCGGCGCCCAAGGATCCATAGTGAAACAATCCCGCGCAACCCTCGTGGTTTGGATGATGATTCTCCTCGGAGGCGTGGTGCTGTGGCGCGCCAAATCGGTAGCCGAACACGCGCAAGAGATCTCATTCAGCGAACTCGTGGTCGAGGCCCAAGCGGGCCGCGTCGACGAGATCGCGATTCAAGATCGCGAATACACCGTGAAACTCAAGGCTGCACCTGGCGTCTCTCCTGCTGGCCTCAGCAAGCACGCATTGGGCCCTGTCGCCGACAAAGACGTGCTTGACAGCCTTAAGCCCCTTGCCAAAGAGCTGCCTTCGCCCAAGGTCAGTTTCGAGTCTGAGGGTGGCGGCTCGCAGGTGGTGGCGCTGTTGCTGTATGTTGCACCTTTCTTGCTGATCGGTTGGTTGTTTCTCTCGATGATGCGGCAGATGCAAGGCGGCCAAGGTAAGGCGATGAGCTTTGGCAAGAGCAAGGCGCGTTTGCTCAACGAGGCGCAGAATCGCATCACGTTTGCAGATGTGGCCGGCGCCGACGAAGCCAAAGACGAAGTCGAAGAGATCGTCGCCTTCTTGCGCGATCCGAAAAAATATCAGCGTTTGGGCGGACGCATCCCCAAGGGCGTTTTGATGGTGGGCTCCCCAGGCACCGGGAAAACTCTGCTTGCGCGCGCCATTGCGGGTGAGGCCAAGGTTCCGTTCTTCAGCATCTCGGGCTCCGACTTTGTGGAAATGTTTGTGGGCGTTGGTGCAAGCCGCGTGCGCGATTTGTTTGAGCAGGGCAAAAAGAATGCACCATGCATCATCTTTATCGATGAAATCGATGCCGTCGGTCGACATCGCGGCGCCGGCATGGGCGGAGGCCACGACGAGCGCGAGCAGACGCTGAACCAACTGCTCGTGGAGATGGACGGCTTTGAGGCCAACGAAGGCGTGATCCTCATTGCTGCCACCAACCGCATCGATGTGCTCGACCCCGCGCTGCTTCGTCCAGGTCGCTTCGATCGCCAAGTGATGGTCGCATTGCCCGACGTGCGCGGCCGCGAAGCCATCCTCGGCGTGCACACGCGCAAGACGCCACTGGGCCCCGATGTGGACTTGGCCGTGATCGCACGCGGCACTACAGGATTGTCTGGCGCTGAGCTTGAGAACTTGGTGAACGAGACCGCGTTGTTGGCCGCGCGCCAAGACAAAGACGCGCTCAGCATGGCCGACTTTGAGATGGCCAAAGACAAGGTCTTTATGGGCCCGGAGCGCCGCTCGCGCTTGGTCGGCGCCGAAGAAAAGTGGTCCACGGCCGTGCACGAGGCGGGTCATGCTTTGGTCGGCGTGCATGTGGATCACCACATGCCGGTGCACAAGGTCACCATCATGCAGCGCGGCGGCGCGCTGGGCGTGACGCATTTCTTGCCCAAAGATGACATCACGTCGCTCACCCAAGAGAACATGCTGACGGGCATCGCC
>JAYWGD010000070.1:0-3038 GCA_043778435.1 Myxococcales bacterium
GGCGCGATTGGTACCAATTTGAACTATTTTTATGCGCCTGGCGAGGCCGAGCGCGTGTTGCGTCATGTGCGTGCAGCGGCAGACGAGCGTATAGAGCGATTCCCCACTGAGTTGCGCACAGTACTGGGGGACCCGTTGCCCGTACTCCTTTCCGGAGGACTCACGCGGCGCGATGGTGTGGTGACAGGTGCGGTCGGAATTTTTAGCGACGCGCGGGAGCGCGTGGCGATTGAACGAGAGCTCAGCGATGTGCGCGAACAGCTGTTGGCGAGGGAGCGCGAGTCGCTGATTGCCGAGGTTGCGGGGGCCACTGCGCACGAGTTGAATCAGCCGCTCACCAGCATGATGGCCTATGCCGCGCTGCTGCGAAGATTGGCTCCGACCGATGCGCGCGTGGTCGAAGCCTCGGAGCGGATTTTGGGAGACGCAGAGCGCATCGCGGCCATCGTGCGTCACATCGGCAAAGTCACGCGCTACGAAACAAAGTCCTACATTGGCGCACAACGGATTCTGGACTTGGAGGCCTCCGCAAAAGCGGCGCGCATCTCAAGCGCACCTCCTTCAAAGTAACTCGCTTCGCTACGTAGCGCTCCACGGCTGGCCATCTTCGCGCGGGGATGGCGCCCATTGAAAGCTATCAATCAGCGTGGCTGGGTCGGAGGACAGCGGGTCGTCCTTGCCGATCACGTAGCCATCTACGCGGCCATCCTGATGTACCCGTAAGCGTACAAAGTGTTTGAAGCCACCGTGGCCAAGCACGGTGAATGCCTGCTGGTGTTCGAGTCCCGAGCGAGCATTGGCGACGAGAAAGAGACCGTACACAAACGCGGTCACCACCGCGCACGCGAGGAGCCCGCCCGCCGTGGCGCGAAGCCCGGGAAACCAACTCGGAAACTGTGTGGCGACCAAGATAGGAATGGCGCTCAGGATTGCAGCAAAAGGCATAGCTACGAGTGCAATGGCGCGAGGATGGGCGCGTTCGTGACCGGCGATGAGGTAGAGCACGGCGAGCAGCGTGAGCGAGACAAGCGTGGTGCCGAAAGCAAAGATGAGTGGGCCTTGACGAAGCAACATCATCTCAACAGCGGCAAGGCCTGCTCCGATGAAATGCACGAGGTAGCCCGAGCGACCGATCACCAAGTTCCATGGCACCCGCGTGAGCAGTGCCGCGCTCATTTCGGATGTGGGATACACGCAATCCGGGGCTTTGGTGGATCGAGGGTTGATGCGGGTTCCATGTAGAAACGCTCCTCCTCCGCCCGCGATGATGTGCGTACTTCGGTCAAACGTGCGACGCTCGTAGTGATGAAAATCGCCGGATAGATAGAGAATCGCGTCCTGTTCGAGCTTTAACTCCAGTCCACTCATCACCGACTGACCTGCTTCGTTGGGTTCGCCGTACGCCCAAACAGGGTCAGCACACGCGACCAAAAGTCGACGCTCCGGGGTTTGCATCCGTCGGGTTCGAAAGTAGTGACGTTGCCTGTAGTCGAGCCGGCTGAGCTGCCTGTCTGCGCCCCACAAATCGAGACCCGGAGCGATGGGCAGCACGAAGTAGCTGGCTGATTGTGCGGCCGTGTATCCATGCAAGACGAGGCGTGGTCGGCGTTTTGATTTGGCGCCTGAGATAAGCCGGCGAACGAATTTACCCACGCTCGAGATCATTCGAAATAGGCCAGAAAATTCGTCGGCATGCAGCTCTCGGAGCACCGCTCTCGCCTTACGTTTGACCCGTGCCGAGAGCTGAATGGGCGCGGCCGACAGCAGGCTTTGCCCGAGCGCTTGCACGGACATGGCAAGCGCCGAGCGGGCGGGCTGGGGCGCAGGAACGCGACGCCTTCCGACGCTTGGACGGAACAGTCGTCCGAAACCATCGAGGCCATCGTACCAGTCATGGTTGCCAGGCACGCCGAGCAGCAGCCTGCGTGATGTGCGCTGCTGTTTGGCGGCCTCTCGAAAGGCTCGGTTCCAGGGCTGTGTCAAACGGCGATGGATCTCATCTGCTGTCGCCACCGGATAGGCGATGTCGCCTCCGAACAGTAGGATATCACCACGCGGAAGCGTGACCGGGCCGTCGGAGCACGAGACCGTGTACCTGCCTGCAAGCATACGACCTACGGCCTCACTTGTGTCGCGATCGTCGCCGGTGTCAGCGACAAAGTCGATCCATAGATCTCGACCCAGGCGCTCTACAAGCGACTGACCACCTGAGGATGCGCGCAGTATCGCGGAAGCTCGCTCAAGCAACGCAGTGCTGGCGTCGGCCCTCATCCAGTCGCGCGTATCCACCGATTCGATCGCGACACCGCGCGAGATAAAGTTACGAAAGTGCCCATACAACGAGGTGATTCCGTACCAACGAACGGCATAAGGGGCGCTGATTCCCTTGCGAAATTGCTCCGGCATAGCCCCAGTTCCACGCGCGGCGAGCGGCAATGGAGGGTCTTCTTTCGGGGGATTCGCGCGCTGCTTCACGATGTACCCAAGTCTACACCGCGTGCACTCAAGGCCCCACAAATTCGCATTTGCAACCTTGTGCATGCCACGATCATGGAGACAGAGTTTCTCCATGTCGCGATTCATACCGTCCGTTTCTTCGCCAGCAGGCGTCGGCGTCATGCTGGCGAAGGCGGAGCTTTTGGATCGCGGAACACGATCATTGATTGTCGATGTATTGGGGCGCTGCGCTTCACGTAAGCTGGAGTGCGAAGCGGCGGCGCGTGCTGGGCTTCAAGTACTTGGCGCTCAGAGTGTGGGCGTTTCGGAGGGCGCCGCAGACATCGCGGACGAGCTGCTTCGCAAAAGCGCGGTCAACCGTCCATTGTTTGTCTCGTGCGTGGTGGCCACGGCAAAGCATGATCTGCCGCGAGCGATGGCGATGTGGACGCAGGCGTGTAGTCGCGAGGTGACGGGCTTTGGTCTTATTCGTTGTGCGTTGGAGGCCGGCATTCCACTTAGCGCATGGCCGGATTTGGGGAGCGAGAGCGGACGCGCTTTTGCGGTGCGCATTGCAAGGGCCTCACTCGGAGATGCCGCAT
>JAYWGD010000071.1:0-3031 GCA_043778435.1 Myxococcales bacterium
GTAGCGCGCATCGTAGCTCGTTGAGGTCCACGGCAAGCAGCTTCCCCGAAGAGGTGATTTTCTGTGCAGCATACAGGCTCCAGCTACCGGGGCAGGCGCCCAAGTCAAGCACACGCATGCCACCTTTCAGCAGCTTGGCGCGGTGGTCGATCTCGTCCAACTTAAAGACGCTGCGCGCCGGAAAACCAGCTTTTTTGGCTTTGTTCGTGTAGTGATCGGGCTTGTTGTAGTGATGTGCTTTGGCCGACATGCGTGCCTCTTCTCCTACTCCTAGACGCGTAAAAAAGCCCACAGCTCGTTGTCGAGCGGCAGGCTTTTGTAAGGTGCATCATGCACCCTATTGTCGAGAGCTCAGCGCTTCTTGCGAACCTTGAGCTTCACGGCGTGGCGAACGAGCACGATATCGTTCTTTGCGCCTGGGACGCTGCCGCGGAGAAACAGTTGGTTCTTCTCAACGTCGATTTTCACGAGCTCAAGGTTCTGCACCGAGACGCTTTCGCCGCCCACTTGGCCAGGCATCTTCAGGTTGGGGAGCGTGCGACCTGGCGTCATGTTTGTGCCGATGGAGCCGCCGTGACGCTGGTATTCATGCACACCGTGGGTGCGCTTGAAGCCCTTAAAGTTCCAACGAACCATCACGCCCGTAAAGCCGTGGCCTTTGCCTTTGCCTTTCACGTCGACGAGAACGCCTGGTTCAAACACTTGGTCTAGCTTGACCACGTTGCCGATCTCGAACTTGGCAGAGAACTCTTCGGTGCAACGAAGCTCTTTGACGACGCGTTTTGGGGTGACGCCCGCCTTTTTGAACTGGCCCAAATCAGCCTGCGTGAGGTGCTTCTCTTTGGCGTCCTGCATGCCCATGATCACGGCCGTGTAACCGTCTTTTTCTACGGTGCGTTTGCCAACGACGGTGACTGGGCCCGCTTCGACGACTGTCGCGCGAATCACCTCACCCTTCTCGTTAAAGTACTGCGTAAAGCCGAGTTTTTTGCCGTAAATGCCGCTGCTTGAATTCATCTTACTGCCTGGTTCTACCCCAAGGTTTGTTTACAAAACACACGCGAGGCTGGCCGGGGGATTGTGGTCCTAAAGGACCGTGTTGTGGGGTAGGTAGCAACACCGAGAAACGTACAAGCCCAGTCAGAGGCCTTGACATGTAGTCAAAAGACGCCGATCTGGCAAAGCCAAAGTGGTTGGGCTCGCCCAAGTCTCATGGGAAACGAAGAAACACGCCCTTGGACAGCCAGCCGCGATCGCTTGTGGGCTCCTGATAGGCGACAAAGTACAGGCCCTGAGAGACTGGGATGAGTTTAATGTCGTAAGGCAACTGCGAGTTTTGCCCGGCAATGGTCATAGATTCTTCGGCAAGCGTGGCGCCAGCGCTGCTGAACTGCAGAGCATGAAGCGCGTTGGGGCTGATGGATGAGCTTCGCACGCCCAACGCAACGCCGCCAGTGGTGGTGGCTCTTGCGACACTGACCACGGTGCCAAAGTTTTGCCAGAGCGCCAGGTCTGCATTGCCATTCCACACGCGCAAGCGAGTTTGACGACCATAGTCGTTGTAGACGACAAACTCGCCGTCGGTGTCGGCGCTCAGCGCTTGGCTGATCAGCGTGCCGGGATTGGACGCGGGAGCGCCACCGTCGGCGCTCGCGGCCGCATCTGCGGTGTTGGCATCTGCGTGCAGAGTGCCCGCATCCGCCGGAGGCGACACCTGCGCGCTGCGCTCAGTGCTTCGCAGCTCGGTGCGCCCGGATGTTGGGGAGGAGAGCCATGTGGCGCGCAGCGTGTTGCCCACAGCCGCAAACCGCACACCATCCTGGCTTGCTGCAGGCTCCGAGCCCCACAGCCATACGTCGGAGGCTGGTGCACCGGTTGGAGACAGGGCGACACCAGCCGCTTGAAATTCGTTGACGCCTTCGACGCCCCATGTTCCGCCAAGAACGAATCCCGATGGGCTGGTCGCAACCCATGGATTTAACTGGCTTGCCGGCAACGCGGAGCCTCCATAGATGAGCTCCTTGCCATCGTGCACGGGGCCCAAGGTGACTCCATTGGTGCTCAGCGTGCGCCAGCGTACCCGCAATTGATCGCTCTGGGCCGACCATGCAATCAGCAAGGTACCGTCCTTCACACCAATGGCCGTGTCGGTCTCGTTGCCGTCGCCCACCGACACACGGATGGGGGCAAATTTGCGTACGCCGGAGGTGTCAAATGCCGTCACAAAGACGCCAAGGTTGTTTTCGTTTCCGGCAGAGGCACTGTATGCAACATACACGCTGTTGCCGTCGCTTACCGCAAGTGAATGAATTTCGATGGGCTTGACGCCATCCAAACGCTGTCCGGTGATCTCAAAGGGCCTACCAAAATATCTGAGCACTTGAGGCGCAGCATCCGCTTGCGAACCATCCTGCGAGTTGTCGCTGGAGGCATCCTTTCCTGTCGCATCGCGTGCGGACAGCGGTCGCGCGTCGGTTGCACCCACGGTGGCGTCGTCGGTGTTGTTGGAGGCGCTGCTTGACGTGGGGGACGAGCACGCCCAAACGATGATGCCTGCAAGCAACAGAACAGAAAAAACGCGTAGCGGAGCGAACATGCGCTTCAAGCTACGGCAAGTTCGCAGCGTCGCGCCACCAAACAAATCGTGTGGTCTTCGTGGGCTCCGCGAGTCTCTATAGATGCAATTCGCAACGTCGCTCGCTACCGTTCGCGAATCATGAGATGGGATGACCAGCAGGGCGGCGATAGCAGCGACGTAGAAGACCGCCGTGGGCAAGGCGATGGCGGTTTCGGATTCTCGAGCGGCGGCGGGCGCATGGGCCTCGGTGGTTTCGTTGTGCTCGGCGTGCTGAGTCTGCTTTTTAAACGCAACTTGTTTGCGCTTGTGGGCACCAGTGGCGGCGGCGTGGCGCCCTCATTGCAGAGCAGCGGCCCCAGTCTGGCGCCTGCCGAAGAAGCCGCAGCTTCCAAGTTTGTCACTTGGGTTTTGAACAACGCGCAGACGGTGTGGGCCCAAGAATTTGCGGCGCGA
>JAYWGD010000072.1:0-3024 GCA_043778435.1 Myxococcales bacterium
GTTCCCCATGAACCACAATGCCTTCTGTGTATTCCGCACCTACAACGACGCGGCGTTCACTTCTTGTTTTTGAAGGCGAACGACTCCGCGCCGGGCTCCAAGGTCTCGAGCGATTTGAAGGTCACGATGCCACTCACGGGATCGGTCACGGCGCCCGACGAGGCCTTGGTAAAGCCAAAATCATAGCTGCCCGTGACGCGCACCTTGGCGCCAACCACGGGCAAAGGAAACGGGATCCCGACGCCCCACATGTCGTCCTGCAAAAGCTCTTTAGGCGCAGCCTTGAGGTTCTTGTATTTGGCGTGCGCATCGAACACGGAGGCGAAGTTCTTCGCGAAGCCCATGACACAAATCTTGCGCGCTCCAGCTGGCGCATCTTTGGTGTCCGCGATCCAAAACGAAGGGATGTCCGACTTACAGTTGTCTGGGTCTTTTTTGCCGGTTGGGTGCAAAGCGCAAAGAGGCGCATCGCTGACATTTGACTCGACGATGTAGCCTTCGATCGAGAGGTCTTTCGCGCCCGTGACTTCTTTGCTGTGCACCACCGACTGCAAGTGGTGGCTCGCGCCAAACACCGTGTAGGACGCACCCACTTTGATGGGCGTGGTAGGAAGCACAGGCGCGGCAGGCAAGTTGGCTTTGCGGCTCGTCCATGCGGCCTGCGCCTTGTAGGGCTCACCCGTGGGGCTATCGCAGCCAACGGCAAATGCAAGAGAACTCGCCGAAACAAGGCAAAAGAAGGCAACCGATTTCATCGGGATGATCTGCTAACACGGGGCCTTCCGGCGCGGCAATGGCGCATTTCGCGCCATTGCTCAGTGTGCGATGGCAAGGCCACGTTTGCGAGGGTCTGCCGAGGCTTTGAGCACCACGCCGGCCGGCGTACCAATGGCTGCCACCACCTGCACCGCGCTGCCATTGGGTGCAGTCCTCACGGACTCGCCGCGCGCCTTCAAGCCATCCTGCACATCGAGCACGATGTCGTCGTCCAAGAGCACGGTGTTGTCCCAACCCACATGCATGCGCGATGCGGCCACGCATGCGCCTGGATCGCGCTTGTGGAGTGCAAGACAGAGCGCCACCTGAGTCACGCCCGTCGCGATGCGCGGCCCCCCCGAGCCTCCAAGTGCGAATGCAAGTTCACCATTCTGCAGTGCAATCGTAGGCGTCATGCTCGACACGGGGCGTGCGCAAGGAGACGGCGCATTGGGCCCGGGCGACGGGACCCCCATGGCCTCTTCCTCGGCGCGCGATGAAAAGTCGTAGAGCTCATCGTTGAGCAAGATGCCTGTGCGCGCATCCTCGATGCCGCTGCCAAAGGGCGAGTTGATAGTGGTCGTGAGGCTGACCACATTGCCCTCCGCGTCGACCACCACCACGTGACTGGTGCCATGTTCACGCGGCGCCAGCGCGCGCAGCGGCATCGTCTTGTTCGGATCGAACAGCGCCCATCGTGCGGCCAAGCGATCGGGCTCGAACAGATTCGAAGGCCAAGCATGAGAGCGCGGATCGCCAGCGAAAAAGGCTCTATCCACAAGCGCACCGCGGAACAGCTCTGCCAATGCGTGATCGTAGCTGGAGCTTCCAGCACTCGCCGTGGGCAGCCATTGCGCCATGGGACCTGAGGCCGCGCTGGTGACTTGGCGAAGCATCATGCCGCCCGCCGAGGGAAGCGGCATGCTGAACCATGTGTAGCCAAGCGCGTTCCACCGGAGCGGCGTCGTCTCGATGGGCGCAGCTGCACGCGGTTTGTCGACAGCGCCCGACGCTCCGTACTCCGTAAGCGTACGCGCCAACTGGGGCCGGGCGATGCGCAGCGCCCCAGACGCAAGTGCACGCTGCAACTCTCCGCCCACAGTGAGGCGGCTTCCCCACTCTGTGTACATTGCACGCGTGTGCGATGGCACCTCAAAGCCTTGGCTTGCAATGCGCGCTGCATAGTGCACGTTGTCTGCCAGCGTACGACGGCCCCACTGCTTGGTGATGTGCTCCAGGCCCCAAGGCTCACCCGGGATACCTACCGCGCGCCTGTCCCCCGCCACGGGCGCCGTGCGGGACGAAAGGAACGCCACATCCACATCCAGGGGCGCGGTCTCTCGAAAATCTACCGCCACCACCGTGCCCGTCTTCTTCATGTAGACGAGCGCAAATCCTCCGCCGCCAAGGCCACTGCCTGCCGGACTCACAACGCCCAACGTGAGCGCCGCCGCCACCGCCGCATCGGCCGCATTGCCGCCATGCTCAAGCGTATCAACTGCCGCATGGCTCGCTTGAGCTGTGTCCGTGGCCACCGCATAGCGCGTACCTGAGGCTGCCGGAAAGGCAGCCGCCTTGGCGCTCACCACGTTTGCTTGGCCCAAAGACGCGGCCGCAAAGGCGACGAGAACGCGAGTCGCTTGTTTCATAACGCCGGATGCACCATCATGCGCCGCGATGAAGCTATTGTACGTGATGGATCCCATGACGCGTATCCTACCTGACAAGGACACGAGCTACGCCATCCAACGCGCAGCGCAAAACCTTGGCCACAGCGCGCTGCACAGCATGGCGCACGAACTCACCGTTCGAGAAGGCAAGGTTTGGGCCCATTGCCGCGAGATTCTTGTGCTTTCCGCAGAGCCTTGGTTCTCGCTCGGGCAAGATCAGGACATCTCCCTTGGCGATGTAGACGCGGTGCTCATTCGCAAAGATCCGCCGTTTGATCGCAGCTACTTGTACCTTACACTTATGCTGAGCATTGCGCAGCAGAGCACTCGAGTCATCAACGACCCACGCGGGCTCCGTGACGCCAACGAGAAGCTTTACGCGCTCAATTTTGCCGAGCACATGCCTCCCACGTTGGTGAGCGCATCGCGTGACGAGATTTTGCGTTTCGTGTCGGAGCAAGGCGGACGCGGCGTAATCAAACCGCTCGACGGCGCAGGAGGCAGCGGCGTGCTCATGATCGATGCCGCCGACAAGAATTGCCGTAGCATCATCGACATGCTCACACACGAAGGCTCGCACACCGTGATGGTCCAGGGA
>JAYWGD010000073.1:0-3021 GCA_043778435.1 Myxococcales bacterium
ATGTAGATTGCAGATTTTTAGTAGGACTCGTTGGGTTTGCCGTCGGCACAGTTAGGCACGAGGGGAACAGCGCCAGACCATTTCTTGCTGAGCTCGCAATCCACAACGCGGCGCTCCGCGGTGGAGAGCTTGCCGCTGTAGCCGCGCACTTCGCCTAGGACGCCTATGAACGCGCCAGCCCCAAAGTACCTACCGCCGCCTAGCGACACGACATTTTCACCCTTAAACGTTCAGACAGGGCAACCGCTCACACGCAACGCTTTGGACGAGGATCACCGGTATCAGGACCATTGTGCTGGAGGGCCTGTCCGTTAGACCAGGCGACGTTACCTCGGCCGTCCTGGTGACTCGCGACGATGATCTGTCCATTGCTCTGGAGCGATGATGAAAATCGCCGGCTCTCAATAACGGCGGTGTAACTCTGGGCGAGTGCGAAGTTGCAGATGAAGCCTCGCGCTTCCGAGTCTGAGTGCGCGAAACCCGCAGCTTGGTGTCCATTTAGGTCTGACTTAAGAACGCCATAGACGTCGCAAGAGGCGTTTTGTACCGCGGTTGAGCCAGGCCGCGACTTCTCCGCTTGTCGACCAAGATGCTCGGCAAAACCTTCGGCATCATTTCCAAATTCGAGATTTGCTGCGTCCAGTGCGAGCTGGAGTCGGTCGCTCTTCAAAACCGGGACGCAGCTCGTCTTCTCATGATCCGCGGTGATACCGGTCTTCACAACGCTGTTGTCAACGAGATTGCGCACAGTATCGCCCATCGGTGACGGCGCATTGTCAGGTCCGAACTTCGCCGACTCGCTTTTTTTCAAGAACGTTTTAACGGCTACTGTTGGGCTGGGGGAGGAGCTTCGCAGCTGCAAGAGCCTCCTCTCGTGTCTTCTTTTCATCTTCCGTCCCAGCAGGAAGACGCTCCGCGCTCCCAATCGCCTTGGAGCGAGCGGCACCATTCGTTGCCGCCTCTGCAGCAGCATTCTGCAGAGACTTCACATTTCCGCCGAAGCCATGAACCGTTACGATCACGCTGTCTGCCGCGGACTTCTTGTCGATATCAATGTTTCCGCTGCCCGATGCCCAGCTCGCTTCGACGGCCGCCTTTCGCTCGTCTTTACTGCTGGATGCTTCGATGACAAGGTGTGCAACGCGCCCGACGGCGCCTGCGAAACGTAGCTTGCTGGATTGCCTGGCTCGATTTGACGGGCGAGCTCTTCTCAAAAACCCCTATTTTTGAATAGAAGTTTGCGGGTATCGAATGACCACTCTTTTCGAGTTCGGCGACGATCTTGGATTGGGCCGTAACAGCGTTCGCAAGTGACAGCCCGTCGACGTCAACGCTCTTCGTCGTTTCAACACCAATGACGTCGCTGACAGTCATCGTGCCCGGGCGGCGCTTTGCGATGATTGGCTCGGGCGTGGTGGATAGAGACTTTCCCTGCAACAGAGCACCTGGGTAGATCGCGAATGAAGTGTCGAGTGCGACAAAGTCCTCTGGATTGCTCTGTATAGACACCCGTTGTACGGAGCCATCCCTCGTTGTGCCGTCACGAAAAGTGTCTGGCTTGGGCGTTGCTGCACCGACGTTTTGCTCCGGGTGCGCCGCCGGCGGATAGGGCGCCTGGTTGCCACGAACGACAGCGTCTTTGGGGGACGAACGCGGAACGTTTTTGAGCGCCACTGCATAGGGGTCGTTCGACAATGTCTCATAGGCGGCCCAGCCGCCGGACCCGACAGTGGCAATCAGGGGCAACCAGGTGTGAATTCGGAACGTCATACATTATCGCTGACTGAGACGGCGAACCCCTGCCAACCCGTGGTGAGCGTTTTGTGGGGCACTCTGTGGGAGCGGGCGCGCCAGTCTCACGGGTGGTGCCGCGTCCTACCCCAGGCGAGGCCTGAGTATTTCGCGCAGATCGTGCGCAAACCCGTTGCAAGCGCTGCATCGCTTCGGATAACGTCCAGCAGCCGTCGCAAGAGCGCGCGGCCAAAGTTTCACCAAAATCGTGCGGCGCGAAACAAGGCGCTGCACACACCGTACATGAGGAGAATGCACCAATGTTGTTGAAGCACTTTAAAGAAGGCGGCTGGGGAATGTGGGTCATTCTGTTCTGGTCGGTTTTCGTGTTCGCCGTGATCATTGAGCGCTCGATGTTCCTCTACGGCTCAAGCATCAACAAGGAGATGTTCATGTCTACGATGCAAAAATGCATCTTGGCTGGCGACGTGCAAAAAGCCGTCAAGATGTGCTCCGGCACCAACGCGCCACTTGCGCGCATCGTTCAGTCTGGCCTGATGAAGGTCAATCGCCCCGACGAAGAGGTGCAGGCCGCCATGGACGAGTCCGCACTCAAAGAAGTTCCGAAAATCGCAGCCCGCACCGGCTACTTGGCGCTGCTCGCCAACCTTGCGATGCTTTCCGGTTTGCTCGGCACCGTGTCTGGTTTGATCAGCTCGTTCGGCGCTGTTTCGGGCGAAGGCGTCGACCCAAGCGCGAAGGCGCGCATCCTCGCAGAAGGCATCTCCGAGGCCATGAACTGCACCGCCTTCGGCTTGATCGTCGCCATCATCGCACTCGTTGGCTTTGCCGTTCTTAACGGTAAGACCCAGTCGATCGAAGACGACATCAACGAGGCCAGCGTCAGCATTCTCAACCTCATCGTGACCAACCGCCAGAAGGTCAACACCTCAAATCTGGCTGCCTGAGTCAAAACGTGCACTCTACAAACATGCAGAGTGCACGTTTCTTGTTTTCCTGTTGAGTGAGCCTGTTTAGGAGGTTGCCATGGGTGGAGTAGACGTAGGCGGCGGCGCAAAAGGTGGCAGAAAGAGCCTAGATTCGGAGATCAACATGATCCCCATGATCGACTTGCTCATGGTGACCATCTCGTTCTTGCTCATCACGGCCGTGTGGACACAGATGGCGCGCATCAACGCGGACGCGAAGGTGAAGAGCAACAAGCAAGAGCCCACCGAGGAAGTCGAGAAGGACAAGCCCAAGGACCTGCACGTGACTTTGCAAGAGGGC
>JAYWGD010000074.1:0-3019 GCA_043778435.1 Myxococcales bacterium
TTTCCGGCGTCGTCGCGCTTACGCTCTCGCCGATGATGGCGAGCAAACTCATGCGTCCGCATTCGGAGCAAGGTGCGCTGGCACACCGAATCGATGCGGCGTTTGAGTCCCTCAAGAGCCTGTATACGCGTGCACTCGAGCGCACGTTGCAGCGCCGCGGTATGGTTTACTTTGTGTGGGGCGCACTCACGCTGCTCATCGTCCCGCTGTATGCGATGTCGCCCAACGAGCTTGCGCCTTACGAAGATCAAGGTGTGGTGTTTGGCGCCATTCAGGTGCCAGCCAACGCCACCTTGGAACAACTTGCGCCTTACACCGAGCAGGTTCAGAAGCTGCGCGAGTCGACGCCCGAGTACGATCACAGCTTTCAGATCATGAGCGCCTCCGGCGGCTTTGGCGGCATGTTGGTCAAACCCTACGACGAGCGCAAGCGGAGCATTTTCCCTATCCAAGGCGAGCTTTTCGGAAAAGCTTCGGCTGTGCCCGGAGTGCAAGCTCCCGCCTTTTTGCCTAGTGCCCTGCCCAGTGCAGGTACGTTCCCGGTGGAGTTCGTCATCGCCTCAACGGCCGATCACAACGAACTCGTGCAGTATGCAGACAAGCTTGCAACCGAGGCGATGAAGAGCGGCTTGTTCGCCTTCCCGCCCATCATCGACGTTAAAATCGATCAGGCCAGGACCGAGATCGTGATCGACAAAGACAAGGTCTCCAGCATGGGCCTCACCATGGCCGGCGTAGGCCAGGACTTGGGCTCGATGCTTGGCGGCAACTTCGTGAATCGCTTCAACATCGAGGGGCGCGCCTACAAGGTTATTCCGCAAATCGAGCGCGCGGGGCGCCTCACGCCGGAACAAATCAAGAGCATCTACGTGACCGGGCCGGCCGGCTCATTGGTGCCGCTGAGTTCGATCGCAACGCTCAAAGATGGCGTCGAGCCGCGCACGCTCAACCGCTTTCAACAGCTTAACTCCGTCAAGATCTCGGGCCTCGCGCCTCGTGGGTTGGAAGGTGGTCTCAAGCTGCTCGAAGACTCAGCCGCCAAGATTCTGCCTCCGGGCTATCGCATCGATTACACCGGCGAGTCGCGACAGTTGCGTCAAGAGAGCGGCAAGTTCTTGCCGGCCATGGGCCTTGCGGTGCTGCTCATCTTCTTGGTGCTCGCAGCTCAGTTCAACTCGTTCCGAGATCCGCTGGTCATCCTTGCGGGCTCTGTGCCACTGGCCATGTTTGGCGCACTCATCTTAACCTTCCTTAAATTTGCAGGGCCTCCAGGCATGAGCTTCGGGCTCACACAAGGTTGGACCACCACCCTGAATATTTACTCGCAGGTGGGGCTTGTCACACTGGTAGGCTTGGTGAGCAAAAATGGAATTCTCATCGTGGAATTTGCGAACGCACAGCAAGAGCTAGGCATCGCCAAGCTGGACGCCATCCGTGCCGCGGCAAGCACACGCTTGCGCCCCATTCTGATGACCACAGTGGCCACAGTGGTGGGTCACTTCCCGCTCACATTGGTCACCGGCGCAGGCGCTGTGGCACGTAACTCCATCGGCATTGTGCTCGTGGGCGGCATGACCATCGGCACCTTCCTCACGCTGTTCGTGGTCCCGAGCATCTACATGCTTCTGGCCAAGGACCACCACGCGGAGCATGAAGCAATAGGCAGCATAAACGACCTGGAGAGCGACGTCACGTCGACGCCGCCTGAAGCTTCGGGCGAAGTCGCCTATTGAGTTTTGGTTTTGGAGCTTGCTACAGATAATCGTCACAATGCATCTCCGAATGCTGCCCTGATGATGCATTCCTCTCGTCGTCGTTTCGCCACACTTGCCACCATGGCGCTTACCGCATGGGTCGCGTGCACATCGACGTTGGACCTGGGAAATACCTCGGAGGATTGGGCGCTGGACGGCGGCAACGGCAGCAACCGTGAGAAGAGCGACACCACCGTCCCGTTATTCGAATCGGACACGTGCGGGGCATGCGACGCAAGCCCGTTCACGTCGGCGCAAGATGTGACAGCCAAGGACGACGCGCGTACGGAAGAGCCCGATGTCGGCGCCGTTCCGCGTGGGTGGCGCGCCGTTTCCGTCGGCGGCATGAATGCGGGTTTGGCCATCTGGGCGAACGCGACCAACGACGTGTGGGCCGGCGGCGACAAGGGTCGCACACTGCATTGGAACGGCGCCACGTGGGGGGCTCTGAACACCGGAAGCACCAACCCCGTGCAAGGCCTCTGGGGAAGCTCCGGACAAGACGTATGGGCCGTGGGTGGCAGCGGCAGTGTTGTGGCCAACGTGATGCACTGGAACGGAAGCGTGTGGTCTGCAAGCAATGCGGGCGCACGCGTGGGGCTTCGAGGCGTCTGGGGCAGTGCTGCAAACGACGTGTGGGCCGTGGGCGACAGCGGCACCATCACGCATTGGAACGGCGCGCAGTGGTCGCTGGTGCCCTCCGGCGAGACGGCCTACTTGTACGCAGTAGGCGGCAGCTCGGTACGCAACGTGTGGGCCGTGGGACAACGCGGTGTCATCCTGCATTGGACAGGAGCGGCATGGCAAAGCACCGCGTCGGGCAGCAGCGAATACCTGTTCGGCGTATGGAGCAGCGGCGTAAACGATGCATGGGCCGTCGGCGATCACGGCGTGACCTTGCATTGGAACGGCACCTCGTGGAACCACGTGAACTCGCCCGCGGCCCCTGGCATCTTGCTTCAAGGTGTGGCCGGAAGCACCCCCGACGATGTGTGGGCCGTGGGTGAGCTTGGCGAGCTCATCCACTGGAACGGCATCGCCTGGAGCACCGTGCCTTCGCGCAGCATCGCCAATCTTGTAGGCGTGACAACACGCGGCAGCGAGGCCTGGGCAGTGGGGCACAAGGGCACGGCAAACAGCGCCGAAGTGCTGCACTACTGAGAAGATAAGGCTCGCTGCTACTCTCGCGGCAAGCCAGAAACAATTTGCTCGCTGAGCGCCCACAGTCGCTCAGCACTCTGCGCGTCCGTGCCATTCGCACGCGG
>JAYWGD010000075.1:0-8888 GCA_043778435.1 Myxococcales bacterium
CGCCGAAGTGGCGGAATGGTAGACGCAGTGGATTCAAAATCCACCGTTAATTCGTGTGGGTTCGAGTCCCACCTTCGGTACCGCAAAACGAAACACCCCGATGCGCAGCAATGCACATCGGGGTGTTTCGTTTTGCATGCATGATACAAATATGCACATGACACTCTTTCCAGGCACTTCCCTATGAGTGCTCTTGTGGACTAAGACAGGCCCATGTCCGATTGGAAGTTCGAGGCGCCCCCCGAAGGCATGGCCGTCACCACCAAACAAGTGATGGCAGGCGCCACGATTGTGTACGTGAGCCACGACCAGGACGACGGAGCTTGGCAATTTCACACCGCAGAGCCGCTCACCGAAGAAGATGCGATGCTTGTCACCCTGGAGCAAGTGCTCGAGGTACATCCAAGCTTGATGTTGCTTGCCGACCTGAAGTCGGGTTGGACTGCAGAGCGCAAAGACGCGAGCGCACCGTGGTTGCGCGCTGCGCATGTGGAATAAGATGAACGTTGTTTAGTACTGCGTGGCGACACCGACGAGCGCAGCCGCGTGCTCCAAGTCACATTCTGCATCTACGAAAGTGTGCTCGAGCTCGAGCTCTTGCGTACGCGCGTCCCAGCCTGCGCGATGCGCGTCGAGCAGGTCCATGATCAGAAAGCTGCCGCCGGCGCGGTAGCTTACTTCAGCGCGCTCAATCAACGTGCTCACGGCCGCGAGCGTACCCGCACGGAACTCGTCAAGTGCCCGCTTGGAGTCGATACGCGCTTGCCACGAGCCATGTACCTCGGCGCGAATCTTATCTTCTAGCCCAGCTGCAAGCGTGCGCTGTCCCTCCGCCTCGGCCACCGCCCGCCCCACTTGACCTTGATTGCGATCGAAAATCGGCAATGGAAAAGATAGGCCTCCCTGCACGCTGGTGCTCTGCTGCTCCTTGGTGAAGTATGCGCCAAGAAACACGGTGGGCACCGGCACAGCCTCGTAGCGGTAGCGCGTGGCACTGCGCTCTGCGGCCACGATGCCGCGCCGCGCAAGCTCCAGATCGGGGCGACGGTCACGCGCAATGGTTTGCAACGCAGCTTCGCTGTCGGGTCCATGAAAATGCGCCAAGCTCGCGCGCGTCACGGGGAGCGAGACCACATTGGCGGCATTGACCAAGGCGACCAGGCGTATGTCAGCCCGATCGCGCTCTACATAAGCGCCCGCCAGGGACGCGCGCAGTGTTCCAGAGGTAATCCCTACACGCAGCACGTCGTAGCTCGAGTTGGCGCCACTCTGCACCCGCTTGTCGACCACGCTCTCAATGCGCGCAAGCTCCTCCAAATTCTTGGCTATGGTTCGGACCTTCGCATCAGCAAATGCGCGATCGCGCATGGCATCCTGAATCTCAAACGCGCGCTGCCAAATGCTTACCGCCACGTTGACTTCCGCCACACGAAGCGCAGCCACCGCGGCGTCACGCCTACCGCTGATCTGGCCTAAAATGGGCAGAGGCATGCTGAGCTGCGGGCCCCAATTGTAGACACCATCGGGCGGTGTTCCCTGAAGCACGTAACTGCCTGCCAAAGCGATCGTGGGGTTTGGCAGCACACGCGCAGCAACCACATCAAAGCGGGCGGCGCCAATCGCACTGCGCCACGATGCAACCTCGCGGCTCTGTGAGAGCCACATCATGAACACATCGTTCTCGCTCACAGCTTCTGCTGCGACGGCAGAGGGTAGAGCCGCCTTCGCTTGGTCGGGTTGCACCAGTAGATTGAGCAATCCAAACAGAACCACACACGCAGAACGAGCATTCATGATCGCGACTCCGATGACAGCATGGCTTCCTCTTCCACTTCCGAAAGGTCTTCACTCGCAAAGAGCCGGTACAGCATGGGCAAGACGAACAAGGAGAGTGTGAGCGACGAGATGAGCCCGCCCACGATCACAATGGCCAGTGGCTTCTGCGAGTCCGACCCAATGCCGCTGCTGAGGGCTGCCGGCAGCAAACCCAAAATGGCGACCAATGCGGTCATCATGATGGGCCGCAGACGCATGTCGGAAGCCTTCTCAATCGCCGCATTCAGAGGCATGCCCTCGGCACGTAGCTCCACGATGCATGCAACCAAGACCACACTGGTTTGCACCGACACACCAAACAGCGCGAGAAACCCAACGCCGCTACTCACGGAAAAATTGGTCCCAGTGAGAAGCAGACCGATGATGCCACCAATGGGCGCTGTGATGAGCACATTGCCCAAAATGATAAGCGCCTCACGCGGCCTCTGAAACATGCCGAACAACATGGCGAAGATCAGAACCAAAGTGGCAGGGATCACAATCGACAGTCTTTTTGCTGCACGACGTGCACTCTCAAACTCGCCGCCCCACGAGACCTTGTACCCAGGTGTGTCTTTCACCGCTTTGGCGACGGCGGCCTGCGCGTCGTCGACGGTGGAACCCAAGTCGCGATCTCGAACGCCGAATTTGATCGCAATGTAGCGGTGGTTCGACTCTCGGAAGATGCGTGACGCACCCCCGACAATGGTCACATCAGCGACCTGGCCTAGCGGCACTGTGCGGCCGTCTGGCAAGGGGATGAGCAGCGCGCGCACGGCATCAATGTTGTCGCGCGAAGCTGCCTCGTAGCGCACGGCCAGACCATGATGCAGCTCACCCTCCACAATCTGCGTGACGGGCTTTCCGCCGATGCCACCCTCGACCACGTTCTCGATCTCGGCCACGGTGAGGCCGTAGCGATCGGCACGTTCGCGGTTCACCTCCACGTGCAAGTTGGATTGCCCAAGCTCGCGGATGATCCCCAAGTCGACGACGCCCGCAACGGGCGCAATGGCGCGCGCGATCTGTTGCGCGATATCGTCCAGCGCTTGTAAATCATTGCCCACAATCTTTACGGCGAGCTGTCCTTTGACGCCTGTGATGGCCTCTTCAACGTTATCAGAAATGGGCTGCGAGAAACCCAACGACACGCCAGGGATCACATTCACATCTTTGTAGATGGCCTCAATGAGCTCGTCTTTCTTCTTGTGAAACTGCGGGCGCCATGTGCCGCGATCGGTGAGGTTCATCAAGAACTCGGCGTTGTAAAAACCGATCGGATCGGTGCCATCGTCGGGCCGTCCGACGTTCACGCCCAATGACGCGATCTCGGGGTACTTGGCCAAAATCTCGCGTACGCCAGGCTGATTGCGGCTGCCATCGTGAACCCCATCGACGAGGTTTTCTGCTTGTTCGAGCGAGATGCTGGCCGGCATCGACACGCGCATCCAAATGGATCCCTCGTCCAAGTGTGGCAAAAATTCCGATCCAATAAAGTGCGCCATCAGGCCGCTTGCGAGAAGCAAGCTCGCCGAGATCGCGACCACACGGCGCGGCCGTTTGAGCATCCGCGACAGCGTGGGCAGGTAGCGCACGCGAATCCAGTCCAGCACCGGATTGTGAAACTCCTTGAGCTTGCCCTTGAGCAAATAGGTGGAGACTACAGGCACCAGCGTGACCGTGAGCAGCAGCGCGCCCGCGAGCGCAAACGCCACAATCCATGCCATCGGCCTAAAGAGCTTTCCCTCCACGCGCTGCAACGTGAAGATCGGCAAGTAGGCCATCACGATAATGGCCATCGCAAACACGATGGGTGTCGCAACCTGACGCGCCGCTTTGCGCACGATGTCGGCGACATCGTAGGGCTCATTCTTCTCCTGTTTTTCCGCCAACATCCGGAAGATGTTCTCCACCATGAAGATGGCGCCATCGACGATCATGCCAAAGTCTACCGCGCCGATGGAGAGCAAATTTGCAGGTATCTTGCTCAAGTCCATGAGCACAAAGGCAATGAGCAACGACAGCGGAATGGTGATGACGGCGATGAGCGCCGCCCGCGCATTGCCCAAGAACAAGAACAAGATAAGCGTCACCAAACCGATGCCCACGACCACATTCTCGTTCACAGTATGCGTGGTCAGATGCATCAGCTCGGTGCGATCCTGATAAGGACTGAGTTTGACGCCGCGCGGAAGCACCTCGGTGTTGATGATCTTGATGCGCTCGTGCACGCGCTCGAGCACGGTCTGCGCCTGCTCCCCTTTGCGTAGCAAGATGGTGCCTGCAACCACATCGGTGTCGGCATTGACGGACACGCGGCCCAGCCGCGGCTGGTAGCCAATCTGCACCGTGGCCACATCGCGCACACGCACCGGCGTGCCATCGCGAACGACCACCGCCACATCGCCAATTTGGCTGGGCTTGAGCAGGCCGAGAACGCGCACGTTGAGCGCATCGGGGCCATGCACCACCACGCCGCCGCCCGCATTGCCATTGGCATCTGACAAGGCTTTTTGCAGGTCTTCGAGCGCCAAGCCGCGAGCTGCCAACTGCGTAGGATTGACCAACACTTGGTACTGCTTGACGGTGCCGCCGAAGCTGACCACGTCGGCCACGCCGGCGGTCGCCAAGAGCTCTCGCTCCACCACAAACTCCTCCAAGTCCTTCATGTCGCTAAGTGGCTTGGGCGAGACTTTGTTGTCGTCATCCGTGCACTCTGCAACTTTGGTTTTGGCGCAGTTGATCAAACGGTAGCGCATGATTTCCCCAACAGGGCTTGCCATCGGGCCTAGCGCTGGCGAGGCGCCTTCAGGCAATTCCACCTGGCCCAGCTTCTCCATGACCTGCTGCCGCGCAAAGTAGCTGTCGGTTCCATCCTCAAAGATCAACGTCACCACCGACAAGCCTGCGATAGACGTGGAGCGTATCGCGGTCTGCTTGGGCACTGCGTTCATCACGCGCTCGGTGGGGATGGTGATCTGGCGCTCGGTCTCTTCGGCCGCATGGCCTGGCCACTGCGTAATCACTTGCACCCAAGTGTCGGCCACATCGGGGTAGGCCTCGATGGGCAGGTTGTTGAATGCATTCACGCCCAACACGACGAGCAGGGCTGATGCGACAAGCACCATCATGCGCTGGCGCAGCGCGAACTCAATGATGCGATGAATCACAGGGCCTCGTTGGCTTCGGCGTCGAGCAAAATGGCGCCCTCGGTGACCACAGAGTCTCCGACTGCGAGTCCAGAAAGTACGCCGACGCGCGCACCTCGCTGATCGCCGCGTTCGATCTCGCGTCGCACATAGGTTCCTTGCGGCGTCTTGACGAACACAAAGTAGCGATCGCGACGAGCCAGCACGGCCGAGATCGGAATCTCCACATTGCCGGGCGTTAGGCCAGAGGCATGCACGTTGGCAAACATTCCCGGGCGCAGTGCCAAGTCGGCGTTGCCAAGCTCGATACGTGCACGCGCCACCCGAGTTTGCGGATCGATCGTGCTGCCGATTTGCGTCACTTTGCCAGCGAATTTACGTCCCGGAAAGGCCACCACATCCACGCTTGCCTCGTCACCAACATGCACGCGCGCCAAGTCTTGCTCGTAGACATCTGCGAGCACCCACACCGTGGAGAGATCGGCCACCGTCACTACTGGGTCGGGCTGATCGGTATGCACCACCGTGCCCACCGAAGCGCTCCGCTGCACCACCACCCCGGCGATGGGCGAACGCAATTGATAGCTCCCAGATGCGGTGCCGCCACCGCCCAACGCCGAGAGTGCTGCCACCGCGCGCTGCTCCTCAGATTGCGCTTGGCTGAGCGCAGCCTCTGCTTGGAGACGCTCCGCTTCGGAGCCCGCGCCCTTCTCAACGAGCACCTTCGCGCGTGCGGCCGTGGTCGCCGCGAGACCGCGTGAAGCCTTGGCCTCCGAGACTTGCGCACGCGCAGCTGCAATGTCGGGCGCGCTGATGGTCACCAGCAACGCGCCTGCCTTCACGGTGTCCCCCAAGACCACCGACACGCTTGCAACACGCCCCTGCACGGGCGGGCCCATCGCCGCCATGTGGCGCTCATCGAAAGCCACGCGCGCGACCAATGCACGCGCATTGCTCCCCGTGGCGAGGGATGCGACCTCGGTTTTTACGTAGGGTTCGCTCTCGGCGGCCAATGTAATGACGCCGCCTTGTACGCCCGCACGGTTGGGCGCCTCCACTTTCTTGCAGCAAACCAAACAAGCACCCACAAGAACAACGCCAAGAATTCGATTCACAACTCTTCAATAGGCCTATCGACGCGAAAGAAATGGTTACATTTTCTTGATGTTGGAGCGGTTTAAAACGAGCTCTCTACTCGCGCCAAGTTTTTCCGGCAGGGTCTTTGGTCCTCCCCCCAATTGGAGGTCTGAAATCCACTGCTACAATCTGGAGCATCAGACATGACCAAGAGGACCAAAACCAAGAGCGCCGCGCGACCACGACGCACTTCCAAACGGAGTTCGCCACTTGCCAGCAACGCGGCCGCAGGGCCCCCGCTGTTGCGAAGGGTGTTCGTGACACGTTCAACGCGCGCATTGGCGCGACGTAAAAGCAAGGTCATCGCCGTGACCTCATCGGTGTTCAGTTCCGGCCGATTCCCATCGCCGATGAGACCCACCGAGTCGCGGCCAAAAAGCACCAAATCTTTGCGCATTGCCTCGTTCTGAGCCTGCGACTGGTCGAGCGCTTCTTGCAGCGCATGCTGCGCGTCGGCGGAGGCACCGAGTTTGGTCTCACGCTCCGACACCAAGGTGCGCACGCTTTCCGTTTCGGCATGGGCCGTGGCAAGCGCATCGTGGTGCTCGCCCTCCTTCTTTTGCGCCTCCGCCACAAACGCGTCGTAGCGACCTTGAGAGACGCACGCCGGTGTGTTGAGGGCGAGCAAAGAGGCACAAAGCGAACCACGAATACGTTGGTGAGACACAGCGTGTATCCAACGCAGGTTTGGCCGACTTGGCAAGCTTGATGCGCGCTCAACCGCTACGCTCTGAGCACTGCACTCAGGGCGGCATAGATCCCGACGGCTGTGCGGTGTGCGGCTTCAAGGCTCAGGTCGGTCACGAGCACATGGCCCATCTTGCGGCCTGGGCGAGCGGCCTTCTTTCCATACAGATGCAAGTGCGCGCCCGGGTGCTGCAGCACCAAGTTCCAATCGGGTGTACCCTGCACCCACAGATCTCCCAGCAGGTTGAGCATCACGGCGGGCCGCAGCAAGGTGGTGTCGCCCAGCGGCAAGCCGCACACCGCGCGCACATGTTGCTCAAACTGCGAGGTCTCGGCCGCACCAAAGCTAAAATGACCGCTGTTGTGGGTGCGCGGCGCAATCTCGTTCACCAGCAATTTGCCTTCACGCGTCACGAAAAACTCCACCGCAAGCACGCCCACGTGGTCAAGCGCATGGGCAATGCGCGCGCTCAAGGCCTCGGCCTCTGCGCGCAATGCTTCAGTGCATCTTGCAGGCACCGAGCTCAGATGCAGCACATGATGCCGGTGCTCGTTGTCGATGAGCGGATAGAAACGCAGCTCGCCCGTGCGGCCGCGCGCCAGCACCACCGACACCTCGCGCTCGAAATTCACGAAGGCCTCGGCCACTGCAGGCGCATGACCAATACTCGCCCAAGCCGCCGGCAACGCAGTGGCACTTGCGACGCGCGCTTGTCCCTTGCCATCGTAGCCCGAGGTGCGTGTTTTGAGGATGCATGGAAACTGCACGCGTTCAACAACGCTCTCAAAGTCCAACTCCGCGCTCACGCCTACATGCGCCGTTTGTGGCAAGCCCTCACGCGCCAAGAACGCACGCTGCGCCAAACGATCTTGCACCACCTGCATCACGGCGGAAGATGGGTACACGGCCGTGCGCGATTCGATCTCTGCGAGCAAAGCCGCAGGCACATGCTCGGTGTCGAGCGTGATCACATCGCTCACGGCCGCGAGCTTGGCAAGGCCCTCCGCGGAATTGTGTGCACCCTGCACAAATTCGTCGACCACCTCGCCGGCCGACCCTTGCGGTTCGGTATCGAGCACCGCCACGCGGTACCCCATGCGTCGCGCCTCCAGCGCCATCATGCGCGCCAACTGCCCGCCGCCCACAATGCCCAACGTCGCCCCAGGCAGCACCACACTCACAGCACGTTCTCAAGCACGGCGGCCGTTTGTGCGGCGCGAAACGCGTGCAGCCGCGCGCGCAATGGCGCATCGTGTAGCGCCAGCACGGCGCAGGCCAAGAGCGCGGCATTCGCGGCTCCTGCGTCGCCAATGGCCAAGCACCCTACCGGGATTCCTTTGGGCATTTGTACGATGGAGAGCAGGGAATCCATGCCGCTCAAGGCCTTGGAGCGCACAGGCACACCGAACACAGGCAAGGCCGTTTTGGCTGCCGCCATGCCGGGCAAATGGGCCGCGCCGCCTGCGCCCGCAATGATCACCTGCAAGCCGCGTGCTTCCGCCTCGCCTGCGTACTCGAACAAGAGCTCCGGCGTGCGATGCGCCGACACAATCTTCTTCTCGTAAGGCACGCCAAGTTGCTCAAGCAAAGAGCATGCATGTTGCATGGTTTCCCAGTCGCTCTTGCTGCCCATGATCACGCCGACTTTTGGTCCCATTGCGGCGCGCACTGTCGCGGTTTGCGCGCCCGATGTCGACCACGCTTTGGCGACGACACCAAGCTGTTGCACAACGCGGGTGCCTCTCTACTCGCCAAACAGCTGCACAAAGTCGCGGTGCAGCCCGAGCTCGGGCATCTCATGGCGTTGCTGTGGCTTGTATCCGCTACGCAGTTGCGCGACCTCGGCGCACTTGCCGACCCAGACGAAATCCACACGCCACTCTTTAAGCGAAAGCGTGCATATTGCACCATGATCGCGAATACGGCGGTACGGACGCGGCGCAGGCCCCAGTTCGAGCGCGGTACGCAAGCGGGGCTCCAGGTCCACGTCGTGGGCTGCAAGCCAGGCGAGCTGTAGCGCCCCGCGCTCAGAGAGCCGCACCGCATAGCTGACGCGCGGGTCCATCGGCGTTTGCCCTCCAACGACAGGCTCCGAAAGC
>JAYWGD010000076.1:0-3014 GCA_043778435.1 Myxococcales bacterium
GTACCGCCAAGGCGCTTGTTACGGCAATGGTGAGTTCATTCAGATTCACCCTACGGCCATTCCGGCGGCTGACAAGTTGCGTCTGATCTCGGAGAGCGCGCGCGGTGAAGGCGGGCGCGTATGGGTGCCCAAGAATCCCAAAGAAACCCGCAAAGGCCGCGATGTACCCGAGAGCGAGCGTGAGTACTTTTTGGAGGCGAAGTACCCGGGTTACGGCAACCTCGTTCCGCGCGACATCGCGGCCCGTGAGCTCTTCACCAAGTGTTTCCACGAGGGGCGCGGTGTGTACAGCAATGGCACCCAAAAGAACGAGCTCGAAGTTTACTTGGATCTTACACATATTCCCGAGCCCACCCTTCGAAAGAAGCTGGCCGGTATTTTGGAGATCTACGAAAAGTTCGTGGGCGAAGACCCGTACCACAACCCTATGCGCGTGTTCCCTGCGGTGCACTATTCGATGGGCGGCTTGTGGGTAGACTTCGAACGCCGCGAAGATGGAGGCGTGGTTCGTGGTTCTACGCGCAATCAAGCCACCAACATCGATGGGCTCTACGCGGCCGGCGAGTGCGAGTATCAATACCATGGTGCCAACCGCTTGGGCGCCAACTCCCTGCTCTCGTGCATCTACGGCGGCATGGAAGCGGGTCCAGCCATGGCCTCTTACATTCGTACCGCAGACAAGAGCGCGTGGGATGTGCCGAGCTCCGTGTTCGACAAGGCGCTCAAAAGTGAGCAAGCCAAGTACGACGCCATTCTTTCGACGACAGGCAAAGAGAATGCACACGTGCTTCACGAAGAGCTCTCGCTTGTCATGCTGCGCGACGTCACCATCGAACGTCACAACCCCGTGCTCGACAAGGCCTTAGAGAAGATCTCCGAGATCGAGGAGCGCATGCAAAACGTGGGCGTCACTGATACGGGTAGCCGCAGCAACATGTCGGCGCAGTTCATCCGGCACTTTCAGAACATGCTGCTTCTGGCGCGCGTCATTGCGCAAGGTGCCCGCAATCGAGACGAGTCTCGCGGCGCGCATTACAAGCCCGAGTTCGACAAGCGCGACGACGAGAACTGGTCGCGCAGCACACTTGCATTCCACAAGGATGCGGGCGGTGGCCACAACGACATCACCTTTGTGCGTGCTTTCGATCACACGATCGCAGGCAAACCACAGCGCGCTACCGACGCTGTCGACTTGAGCTTGGTCAAGCCACGAACCCGCAAATACGAAACTGCCGGCGCGGCCAACTCTGTCGCCGACGAGAAGAAGGCCGTCACCGCTGCCACTGTCTGAGTCAGTTCGAGCGAAAGGAAACCAAAGCCATGGGTCAAAAAACTGTTCGTCTGAAAGTGTTGCGCCAAGATTCTGCGGAAGCTCTTGAGAGCCGGCGTTGGGAAGAATTTGAGGTTCCCTGGAAGCCGCAGATGAATGTCATCAGTGCGCTGATGTCCGTTCAAAAGAACCCCGTGACGTGTGCCGGTCAGAAGACCACGCCCGTTTCATGGGAAAGCTCCTGTTTGGAAGAGGTGTGCGGCGCGTGCACGATGCTCGTAAATGGCAAAGTGCGTCAGACCTGCACCGCCTTGGTGGATCAAATCGCCCCCAATGGCGAAGTGATCGAGCTCTCTCCGATGAGCAAGTTCCCTCTTGTTCGCGATCTGGTTGTGGACCGCAGCCAGATGTTCGAGAACCTCAAAACCGTCAAAGCTTGGATCGAGCTCGACGGCACACATGAGCTCGGCGCCGCGCCTCGTCAGTCTCAAGAAAACCAAGAAGAGGCCTACCCGCTGTCGCGTTGCATGACCTGCGGTTGCTGCCTCGAAGCTTGCCCGCAATACGGGGAAGGGTCGTCATTCATCGGACCTCAAGCCATCAGTCAAGTGCGCTTGTTCAACTTGCATCCCTCCGGCAAGATGCACGCGACCGAGCGCTTGGAAGCGGTGATGGGTGAGGGTGGCGTGCAAGACTGCGGCAAGGCCCAAAACTGCGTCGAGGTTTGCCCAAAAGGAATCCCTCTGGTCGACTCTATCGCGGTGATCTCACGCGCAGCCACCAAGCACATGTTGTTCGGTTGGCTAAGCAAGTAGAAGCTAGGCTCGAGGTGTTGACAGCGCCCAGGTTGCGCGAAAGTCTAAATTGTTTTTTGCCACGTTTTTGAGGGTTGCGTAAGCATTGTGAGTGCGTGATGTTCACGCGATGAGTTTTCACGCACCTCTCTCGTTGCTTCGCAGTCCTCCAGGCGAGCGATACACTGCGGTTGCACGTGTATGGCGCCTGGTGAAACTTGAGCGCTCAGATGTTTGGTCGCTGGTCATTTATGCACTGGCCATCGGAGTGATGTCTTTGATTTTGCCTCTGGCCACCCAAACGCTGGTCAACACCCTTGCCTTCACTGCGCTCGCTCAGCCCATTTTGGTGTTGTCAGTCTTGGTTTTCGTTGTGCTTGGTGTTGCCAGTGTCATGCGTGCCGCGCAGACGGTGCTTGTAGAGCGCATGCAAGAACGTCTGTTTGCCAAGACCGCCATCGATCTTGGGCTTAGGTTGGGACGTGCAACGGACGAAGCGTTTGCATCCGAGCCGCCATCGACCAGAATGTTTCGATTTTTCGAGGTCGTCACGGTTCAAAAGTCGGTCGCGGTGCTGGCACTCGATGGTTTGTCGGTCGTGTTGCAGTCGGTTGTCGGTTTGATCTTGGTTTCGTTTTACCACCCGGCACTCTTCCTTTATGCCCTTTTTTGCCTTGGGGGGATGGCTTTGGTCGTGATTACGATGGGGCGAAAAGGTCCCAAAACGGCGATCCACGAAAGTCATGCCAAGTACGAGGTGGCACGCGCGCTTGAGCATGTGATGAGCGCACGCGAAGACGGCGTAGACCCCGAGGAAATCCAGCTGGTGGCGGAGGTCGACAGGGCCGTCGTGCATTATCTCGAAGCAAGACGCCATCACTTTGATGTGGTTTACATGCAAACCATTGCATCGCTCGCAGTGCAGGTGGTTGCCACGGTGGGGCTGCTGG
>JAYWGD010000077.1:0-8854 GCA_043778435.1 Myxococcales bacterium
GTTGGGTGTCTTTCCGGCGCATTTGGACGCGGAGATATTGCACCAACCGCCGCTGCAGTCGCCATCGGCGGCGCAAGATGCAGGTGCAATGCATGTACCTGCAGCGCTGCAAAGACCGCTGCGACACACAACGGCGGCATTGCCTGCGTTGCATGCCGAACTGACACTATTGGCATCGCCACATTGGTTGTCACGCGCATCACACACGCCAGAACTGCACGTGAGTGATGCCGCAGGGCCGCTGCAAATGCCATTCAGAACTGGAGTATTGTGGCCCCGATCGGTGGGGAGGGGGATGCCGTTGGATAGCTGCGCTCTGCACGTACCAACGAAAATGTCGCACCATGGCGTGGCACCGCCGCAGTTGCTGTCATCGATGCAGCTGACGCATTTGGCGTCTGCAACTCGGCAAAAGGGAACGCCCGTGAGCGTTGCACAATCGGCGGCTCCCGTGCAGCCGCCGCATGTTCCGGTTGCAAAATCGCAGGGCACGACGACAATCGGTGGCTCCGGTTCCGTGGTCCCGGTGGTGCCGCCAGTGCCGCCGTTGCCGCCTGTGCCGCCCGCACCATTGCCCGAACTCCCCACGCACGTGCCGGAGGATGAGTTGGTGAGTATAGCCGCCGCCGCCCGCGCCGTGGGAGGCCGCCACGTTGCCACCTACGCCTCCGGCAGCGCTCACGCCCGAGCAGTTGAGCGCGCCCGTGAGAGCGAGAAGAACCGAGCCACCCGCACCGCCACCACCTTGGCCGTCGTTTTGTCCCGAGCCCGGCTGCCCGACGCCATCGGCGTTGTAGCTGCCGCCTGAGGCCGACGCTGCGCCAACGAAGATCACGCCGCCGCCCGCGCCGCCCGCAGTGCCTACATTGTTGTTCTCATCGCCCGCGCCCCCGCCTTCGCCGAAGCTCAAGTGGTCTGAAAGCGAGAACAACTGGGCCGCACCGCCATTGCCGCCATAGGGTTGATTGGTGCCAAACGTGTTGCCACCCTTTCCGCCGGGTCCGAGATTGCCACCGCCGCCGCCTGTTCCGCGGTTGCCGTAGCCATTGGTCAGGGTCGCGCCAGTGGCTGTAGAATACACACCAAGCACCGCACCCTCTCCCTTGTGTGCGCCGCCGTTTGCGGTGGGAATGCCGTCAAGTGCCGTGCAGCCCGTCGGAGACGCCGTGTTCTCGCGCGCGCCGCCTCGGAACCTCTTCCCGAGCACCGTGACACTTCCCGCATTGCTGATGCTGCCTGAGGCCAAAAACGCCACGACACCTCCGACCGAACCGTTCCATGCGGGGGCCGTGACACTTCCGGCCGCCGCAATCGACACGGCCCTTACCGGTGCCAAAGGAATCGGCTTCCGCGCGAGCAATCCTTGCCTGCAACAACCAGGCGGCCGCCAGGAGCGCAGGCACAACATGACCATGAGACATGACGCGCTTGATTGATTTCATCACCGACCTCCTAGGGCGTGTTCCTATATTCCGGACCGAAGCCGGCGACAGCGCGATTTCTCTCGGCTTCAAGGCGCGACGAGCGCGGCGTGCTGGAGCACGTCGCCGAGGAGCAACGCCAAAGACGAGGAAATCCCGCCGAGTCCGCCGACGCGGAGGAATTTAGGAACACGCCCTAGAACAAAAGACGGCCGATCTTGGGGCAAGCGCGTACACCACGCGAGAGTCCTGATGGCCTCGTCGCACCAAGCAAAAGGCCAAGCGCAGTACACTTTAAAATCCACCTCGGGAAGCACACGGCGCACTTGCAACGATGCCAGTGCGCGAAAGATTTGGTTTGAAACTTGCGCGTAGAATCTCGCGAGCCTGCTGCGGCCTACATGCCCATCGGGTGCCAGATGCTCTTGGTTTCTACGAAGGCCTCGACCGATGCGAGCCCCACGCTCTGGTCGCTTCGGCTCACGCGTTTGCAATTGTCTGCAGCAGCAGCCTCCACCGCGGCGGCCGCTTGTGAGGCCAATCCCACCAGCGAAATACCTCGCACCTCGCGGTGCTTCGCCAAGTGCAGTGCAAGCTCGGCGCGCACGCCCGTGATCACATTGAGCACGCCCGCGGGCATGTCGCTGGTGGCGACACATTCTGCCCATATCAGGGCCGTACGCGGGTCCTTCTCACTCGCAATAGCAATCACGCTGTTGCCGCCTGCAAGCACCGGCAATGCAGCGCGCACGAGGCCCAACAAGCCCAGGGTGTTTGCTGCTACCACGCCCACAAGCCCCGTTGGCTCGGGCACCGAGAAGCCAAAGTGCGGACCCGACACAGGATTGCTGCTGGCCAGCAAGGCGCCAAGCTTGTCGCATATGCCTGCGTAATATACAATTGCCTCCACGCTCGCGGCAAGGTCCGCCAGAGCGTCTTTCTCCAAAAGCCCAGCTGCGACGCTGCTGGCCACGAGTTCGCTCCGACGTGCATCGGTCATCTCCGCCAAGCGGTACAAAATCTGACCGCGATTGTAGGCCGTGCGCGCCCACCACCCCTCTTGCGCGGTGCTGGCGATCGTCACTGCGTCGCGAATGTCTTTTCGTGATCCTAGAGGCATATGAACCGTCCGCGTGTCAGAGCCGAAGCTGTTTGCGATGGTAAAGGTGCGCCCCGATTCGGAGCGCACAAAGGCGCCGCCGACGTACATCTTGTACGTCTTGGCGATGCCCAATGTGGATGGGACAGCGGTACGCACCGTGCGAGCAACCGCGCTCATCAGCGCACCTCCACATAGGCAGAAAGTCCTTGACGACCCCCCTCGCGGCCAAAGCCGCTCTCTTTCACGCCGCCGAACGGTGAGCTTGGATCAAACTTGTTAAAGGTGTTGGCCCACACCACACCGGCCTTGAGCTTGCTGGCGACGGCAAAGCTCTTCGAACCTTTTTCGGTCCAAATGCCTGCAGAAAGACCATAATTTGTGTTGTTGGCTTTTTCGACGGCTTCGTCGGGCGTGCGGAAACTGCTCACCGTAAGCACGGGGCCAAAGATCTCTTCGCGCACCACGCGCATGGTGGGCGCGGCATTCTCGAGCAACGTTGGCGCGTGATAGTAGCCCGTCTTGGGAAGCGCGCCCTTGGCGTGGTTGGGTGCATGATACAAGGTGGCTCCTTCTGCCACACCAGAAGCCACAAGTTCCCGCACACGTGCCAGCTGCGCGGCGGAATTGATGGCTCCTACATCGGTGTTTTTGTCCATCGGATCGCCCACGCGCAAGCTGGCCATGCGATCTCGCAAACGGCGCAGCAACGGCTCCTGAATGCTTTCCTCCACCAGAAGACGCGAACCCGCGCAGCAGACCTGACCCTGATTGAAGAAAATGCCCACCACGATGCCCTCCACCGCCTGATCGAGCGCTGCATCTTCGAAGACAATGTTGGCCGCCTTGCCGCCAAGCTCCAAGGTCAGGCGTTTGCCCGTACCGGCCAATGCTCGCTGAATCCCCTTGCCCACGGCCGTGCTGCCCGTGAACGCAATCTTGTCGATGCCCGCATGCGCAACCAAGGCAGCACCCGTTGCCCCGGCTCCGGTGACAATGTTCACGACGCCTGGTGGCAAGTCGATATCTTCGAGCAATCTTGCCAGCAGAAGCGCAGTGAGCGGCGTGGTCTCCGACGGTTTCAGCACCACTGTGTTGCCACATGCCAACGCCGGCGCAAGCTTCCAAGCGCACATCAGCAGCGGGAAGTTCCAAGGAATGATCTGGCCCACAACACCGACGGGCCGCGTGCTGCGACCCTGAAAGGCCAAGTCCAATTTGTCGGCCCAGCCCGCGTGATAGAAAAAATGCGCCGCTGCTTGCGGCACGTCGAAATCTCGCGACTCCTTGATGGGCTTGCCGTTGTTCAAGGTCTCGAGCACCGCGAACTCGCGCGCGCGCTCCTGCAGAACGCGTGCAATGCGATAGATGTATTTCGCACGCTCTTTGCCCGGCATCTTAAACCAGTACTTCTCGCCTGCCGTGCGCGCGGCTTTGACAGCCAAGTCCACGTCGGCGGCATTGGCCTCCGCGACAGAACTGAGCACCGCCTCCGTTGCGGGGTTGATGGTGTCGTAGTACTTTTTGGATTTGGGCGCGTGCCACGTGCCGCCAATAAACAGCTGTTGCTGCCTGGCAATCTGCAAGTAGTCCGACGCTTCGGCCGCAGGTGCGTAGTCCCACGCATTGCCAAATTCCAAAGCATGATTCGCCGGCGCGCCGGGCTTCGATGCATTCTTCACGGGTTTCTTGAGTATGCTCATTGTCATTCCTTCGAGAAGTCTTCGCGGCCGGCGTACAAACCCGTGCGCTCTTTTTCGAGCTGCATGAGCACGTCGTTCAGGAGCGCACTGGCGCCAAAGCGAAACAAGTCAGGGCTGAGCCAGGCGTCGCCCAGCGTTTCCTTGAGCAGCACCAAATAGTGCAGCGCCTGTTTGCTCGTGCGTACGCCGCCGGCGGGCTTCATGCCAATGCGCACGCCGGTGCGATAATAGTGATCACGGATGACCTCAAGCATCACAAGCGTGACGGGCAATGTGGCTGCAGGTTGCACCTTTCCAGTGGAGGTCTTAATAAAATCCGCGCCAGCTGCGATCGCGAGCTCGCTGGCGGCGCGCACCTTGTCGAGCGTCTCTAGCTCGCCCGTCTCCAAGATCACTTTCAGATGCGCCTGCCCGCATGCCGCTTTCACGGCCGCGATATCATCAAACACTTTGCGGTAGTTGCCGGACAAGAACGCGCCGCGGTCGATGACCATGTCAATCTCGTCAGCGCCATAGTCCACCGCGCGACGGGTATCCTCGAGCCGAATGTCCAAGTCGGCGTTGCCGCTGGGAAACGAGGTGGCCACGCTTGCCACTTTGACGCCACTGCCCTGCAGCTCACTCTTTGCAGTTTGCACCCAATTTGGATACACGCAGACCGCTGCACAAGAGGGCACACTGGTGTCTGTAGCAAGGGGCCGCCGCGCTTTGGCGCAAAGCTGCACCACCTTGCCGCGCGTGTCTTTTCCCTCAAGCGTGGTGAGATCCATCATCTGAATGGCCAGCTTGAGCCCAGCAAGTTTGGTGGATTTTTTGAGCGAGCGCTTGGTGGCTGCAGCCGCTCTTTCGGCCACCATCACAGCATCCACACGCGGAGAGGAAAGCACCAGCTGGAAACTCATCGCCGCAGGGTACACGGCCCAGCGGCAGGCGCGCCAGCCTGTGGCGCCATGGCAGTGCAAACGGTAGCTCTCTACCTGCGCCCGATGGCGCGGCCTACTTGCAGGTGTATGTGCCGCCAGCGCCGAGAGCCGTGGTTTTGTCCACGCAGGCGCCACGCGTGTTTCCCGCAAACTGCGAACAACAGGTGTCGCCGCAATCGGCGGCCTTGTCACAGGCGTCGACGCAAGTGCCGGTGCTGGTGCACGAAAGCGGCGAGACACAACGAGGCGCGCAGGACAGGCCCTTGATGCACTCGCCCCCCTTGCATTCTGCGCCACGTTTTTTGGTGCCCACGGGTGCCGTAGGAGCAACGACTTCTTCGTCAGCGGCGCAGCCCCACAAAAGCCCAAGCGTAACCATGCCCAACGCGAGAGAGACCAGAACAGAACGAGACGAAAGTGACATGCGTCAGGCACCTACTCGATGCCGCGCGTGGCAGCAACCCGCAGCCCGCGGCTCAGCTCATGCCGCGCGCGCGGGTGCGTTGGGATGTGCCCGCTTGCTACCCCAAAAGCGGCAACGGGTCTTCTCCCTCGCCCATCGGCAACACGAATGGCTTTGCAATTTCCTCGACTTGCAGCACGCGGCGAAGCTCTCTGTGCAGGTGCGAAGGCCGCACGCGCAAGCCGCTGCTGTCGGCATCAGGGAGCACAGTGGCCACATTGGTTTTGCTGACCCGCATCGAGCCGAATCCTGCGTCGCTTTTGCCAATCACGCGTCCCCCCGCAATGCCCGGGCCCATGACGAGCGCCGAGGTCACATTCCAATGATCGCGGCCGCCATCGCTGTTGTACTTGGGCGTACGCCCAAAGTCGGAGGTAACGAGCACATACAACTTGTCAGCAAGCCCCATTTGCTCGGCGCGCAACGCGACATAGCGCAGCCGCGCCACGAATGAAGCCATCACATCCTGCTGTGCCGTATCGTGGTTTACGTGGGTATCAAAGCCATGTTCGGCGTACGTTGCCGACGCGGAGAGACCCGCTTGAAAACAGCGCAGAATCTGCTCCATCGGCTTGCCGTGCTCTACAAATCGTGACACCGCGGTTGCACCGCTACCGCTTACAATCGCCGCCAAATAGTTCCGCGTCTCCGGCGAAAGTTGAGCCTCGAAGGATGCAAAACTTGGACTTACTGTCGCGTTTATTTGGGCAAGTGCGGCGACCGCGCTCTGGCCGCGCATCGAGGTCTCCAGGGCGCCGAGCGTGCGCTTGTTGCGAGGAAGCGTGGACTGGACTGCGAGGGACTTCATGCGTTCTGCACGCAATCGCTGCATACGAGCGACAGTGTAATCCGAGAGCAAGCCGGCGTTGGCCGCGCCATCGGGCTTATAAGGGGCAGAGAGTTTGGCAAGCTTATCGCCTGGGAAACGCGAGACCGAGACCAAATCGTCGGTTCGGTTGTAAGGTCCGTTTGCAAGAAACGCCATTGCCAGGTCTCGGCCTTTGGCTACCTTTCCCGCGTACAAAGCTGAGATACACGGCAGCTCGATATCACTATGTCCGCACCCCGCGCTTTGGGTGCCTGTGGCATGGTTGTTGGTCTGCGTGTCCAAGCCATTGAACACGAGAAACCTCGCTCCCAAGGTCTCGAAGAAATGTTTGGGGTCTTCGAAAGCGTTGCCGCCTCGACGCAGAAAAAACTTTCCTGCGGTTGTGGTCGCGGGCACCGGCACGCCGCGCACCGTCTCGACGCCCGTAATGAGCTTGTTCTCGTAGCCTCCGCCGGTGAGTTTGCCGTCACAGAATAGGGTCGGGTCCCACCCGCCGCCCGCGTGCATGTGCAAAAAGTAAGGCCCTCGCCAAGGCGCGCTGTCGGCATGCGCAATACCGGGCAAAATAAACGAGAGACCCGTCAGGCTGCCGAGTTTAAGAAGGTCACGTCTGTGCATCATGCAAATTTCTCCTCGGACACTCTAAAGCGCACTATTCATGACTAAACCGGTAGTCGCTAAGCAAGTAGGTGAGCACCGCTTGCCATGCACGGATGGTATAATTGGGGTCTTCCGCAAGAACCTGGCCGAATGCGTAGGGCATACCCGCCACGCGCTCTTTTAGTTTGGGAAACTTTGGCTCATTCGCACCATCGGGCACAGGTAACGCATCGAAATCGACTTGCGCGTTGCAGCGATAGTTATCAAACGCCTTGCCCGTGTTTCCTGGCGCTTTGCTCAAATCGGCCGTCTCCAACTCTTTCCACACGTCCACAAAGAAGGAAAACGTTCGGGAGATCTCCTCAGAATCGGGGGCGAGCTCCTCACCGAGCAGTCGCCAGTGAAGGGCAACAAGGGCTGCGCGAATTTTGCCTTCACTGCCTGAAGCCACCTGTTGGGAATCCGCATCCGATTTTCGCATCACGAAAGGCGTGGTGTCCTGCTCTATTCCCCCAAACAAGCGACGCGCGGATGCTTGCTTGGTGAACTCAAAGCTCGTGACACGGCACGCGACGGTGCCGGCCATATATTCCTGCGCCGCATACATGGTTGGACTCACCGCATCGGCGCGTTTGACGACGTCCTTAGAGTCGATCCCTCCCAAAAGCGCGTTCCAGGTGTCATCGCCTAAGATGTAATTTGCACGCAAATCTCCAGGACCTCGCACGTACCCCGCAGCGCGGTAGTAGCTCACGTAAGGCAAAGCCCCGCCGTTTTCAAAGAAGTACATCCCTGTCGTCGCCAAGTACTTGCGAGCCAGCAAGTTAGACGTGAGCAAACGCCCCTGACCTAGGCTCGCTTGCAGCGCATCTTTGGTTGGATCTCCCGATACTGATGCGAAATAGATACTGTTTACGATTGCTGCCGTGAGCTCGCGAAGATCGTAGTTCTTTGCCCTGAATTCTGCAGAGAGCTTTAAGAACCAGTCGTTTTGCTTGTTAAAGGCTCGCGCACGTTCTGAATAATCGACGCTTGCGCTGTTCGTGGGAAGGCTTAAAGGCTCGTCGCCCACCAACCCTCGATACATCACGTGAGCTACGGCCAAACCGAAGCGCACATCGGCCACCACCTGAGCACCCAACCATCCGGGCGCCTTGGTGTACTCTGCACCCGGCATCTGTACAGTACCAAAACCAGGCGCAAACAAGTCGTCGTGCCACTTGTCGTCGGCCGAGTAGATGGTCAAGGTGTCTTCACTGAAACCGCGAAATCCGCCCGCGATCGGATCTAATGTGGCATGGCATACGCTGCACTCGACGGCGTTGCGCGTGGCGTTTTGGCCTCCAGACAACACGCCCGCGTCTACGGTGCGTTGAGCAAACTTAAAGATGTCTGTGGCCAAAAAGCTTTTCATCACAACCCGCGCGCGCTTGCGACCTTTGTTGGTGCGCGTCGTCTCCCATCGATTCAAAAAAGAAGGTGTGGTCAGCAAACCCGCACGCGGAACCACGACACTGGGCTGAACCACGTCGCCACTGATCCGACGCTGTTTAAGTGGATCGGAAAACATCTTCCAAGCATCCACATTCTCAGCTGTCATGGGCTTGTCGTGACTGAAGCCATAGCCGCGCGCCAACCACGGATTCGCAACAACATAGTCGGCTGTCAGTATCTCGGAGAACGGCTTGTTGTTGCGCACCACGTAATCGAGAAGCCTAAGCGGCTCCTCCGTCAGCGAAATGTTTGCCCACTCACGCTTTGTTGCCGTGTAGGCAGGGTCTTTGTCGTCATAAAGATCAGGCGCGTGTCCGTACGA
>JAYWGD010000078.1:0-8828 GCA_043778435.1 Myxococcales bacterium
TGCCCAAAGACGCGAATGTTGAGCGTGTCAGAATCTCTAATTTGATAATCAACCGTGCTTGCCACAGTCTCCAGTTGCGCCTTTGAAAGATCAGCCACCGGAACAGAAGGAGATGTAGATTTGCAGCCCCCGAGCAAAATTACGGCTGCGAAGGCAAATGTGCGATTCATCGTGTTCATAGCAACTCCATGCATCATGCAATTATAAAACTTAGCGACGCGGACGCACGATCACCGTTCCAAAGAAACGATCGCGCCCAATCTGTTCGATGGTTTGACGAGCCACCACCTGGCTCGTCTCGCCCAAAAATAGGACGAGCACTGCGGCGTCACAGGCTTGCGCCACAGACACGCTCACAGGATTCATTCGCGGCAGCGGCAAGACCACGGCCGTTTGCCGCGACACCGATGCACGCAAACGAGCTTGCACCTGAGGCAGGTGCCGAAGCTCCAAGCTTCGCCCGTCCATCAGTGACAAGCCTCCGCCTGAATCTGCGGCCACACGGGCAAGCCCGCGCGCAACGGCCATGGTTGCATCAGGACTCTTGGCGCTCCAGCCGACCAATGCCAGCGTCGTCCATGCGTTGGCCTGAGCGCGCACCCAGATACGTTGCAGCACAGGGTCCGCCATCGACGGCAAGGCCGGCTCTTCGAAGCCTAGGCCTGGAGCTACCACCGGTGATTGCCCGGCAAAAGGCGATGGCGGCGGTTGGGGTGGCCTTGCGCCACCAAACTGGTTTGGATCAAAGGGACTGTTCAATGCGTGGCCTTGTGTTCAATCCTACGGGAATGCGCGGCCCGCTGCCAACAAGGAGGTTGGGCCTTTTGTCGCCTCGTGGCACTCTGGTCGTCGCTCATTCGTCCTACAGCCGCAGGTGGCGCGACAAGGCGGCATGGCGCGATGGAGAGTTTCCCTCATGACAACCCCGACTTCTCTTGCCGTTTTGTACCTCACCACGGAGTTTCCGTTCCCGGCGCACTCAGGCGGCAGGGCGCGCTCGCTTGCGCAACTGCGCTTGTTGTCGGGCCTGCCAAGTATATGCAATCTGCACATACAAACGCTGCATGAAGGAGACACAAGCCCCGCGCATGGAGCTGCTCTGCGCGCGCAGATCCCTGGGGCTACGGTGCACGAGCCCATCTTTCATCCCATCCATTTGCGCGCGCACCCAAAGGCCATTCCGCGCATGCTCTGGGCGCGCGCCCAAGGTGCTCCCTATCTGGCGGCCAAATGGCAAAGCCCACGCATCGAGTCAGCGATTCGGCAACATGGGCAGAAGCACCAAATCGATGTGATTTACATCGATCATCTGGGCCTTGCGCAATACCTCCCTCTGCTGCGCGCAACCTTTCCACGAGCCGCCGTCGTGCTTGAGCAGCACAATGTGGAGAGCGATTTCTTTCAGCAGTTCTCCAAGGAATGCAAGCTTCGCTTTCGCCTGATTGCACGCGAGGAGGCACGCGTGGCGCGAAACTTTGAGGCGCGTGTGCTGCAACAGGTCGACGCAGTTGTGGCCATCTCGGACGAGGATGCCGCAGCCTTTCACACGCTCGCAAACGTGAAAGCCATCACGGTGCCGCTGCGGGTCGACGTGGAGACCATGCATGCGACGCCTGTACTCGACGAGGTTCTCTACGTGGGCAATCTAGGCTGGCGACCCAATGCTCTTGGGCTCGATTGGTTCTTCCAAGAAGTGTGGCCCAGGGCGCGCGCGCTTAACCCCAAACTCTCGCTACATTTGGTGGGTTCAGGGCTTGCCAAAGACAGCCATGGAGAAGCGATCGTGCCCGCGGCATGGCGCGCGCCAGGCGTAACGGTTCATGGTTACGTCGAGGATTTAAGCGCGCGATACGCGAGCGCTTCTGCGCTCATCGCGCCCGTCGTCGGCGGCTCTGGGGTGCGCATCAAATTGCTTCACGCGATGGCAGCCGGTGTGCCGGTGGTCACCACACTCGATGGCGCGGCCGGGCTGCCTGTCAAAAGCAGCGTGGAGCTAGAGATCGGCATCTCGGCCGAAGACTTCGCACACAAGCTTTGCCACATCGCCCAAACGCCTCAAGCAGGACGCGAGCGACGCGAGCGCGCGTTTGACTTTCTGCGCGCCCACCACTCGAAGGCGAAATGCGAGGCGCGTTTGCAAGAGTCGCTCGACACCGCCCTACATACACGCGCACAGCGGAGCGCTCGAGAGAAGCACCACGGCCGCCAATAAGTCGCGCATAGGCTCCCGATCGTGTCACAATATCGGCGTCATGGCGCGTCTGATGGTTCATCTCATTTTGTTTGGCACGCTCATGGTTCCCATGGGGTTTGCAAGTGGAGGCACCCTCCTGCGCGCGTCGAAGCGCACGATTTGGGCAACGTTTGCATTGTCTGCAGTGTACATGTACACACTGTTCGCGTTTGGCGATTCTCTGCTTGGTTAAGTCACCCGGTATTGCGTCGCACGGACTCAGTCGGCGTGGCGAGACGCGCGCCACGCACGCCAAAGCACAAGCGGATAGCCAGCATCACGCACCAGATAGCGATGCGCCAAGCGGCGCGGTTCGCGGCCCAATCGGAACGCCCATTCTAAACCTGAGCGCTGCATCCAGTGAGGCGCGCGAGTTTGCGTACCCGCAACAAATTCCAATGCGGCGCCCAACGCCAAAAACACCACTTCTGGCAAACGCTTGCGCGCGCGTGCGATGAACAACTCTTGCTTGGGCGCGCCCAGGGCGACGATCACAAGCTGCGCATGCGACGCGCGAATGGGCGCGCACCACGCCTCGAACTGCACATCATCGCAGCCAAGATCCACCCGAGGGCAGGCTGTGCCGCAGACACGAACGCTTGGCGATTTACTGGCCAACACCGCTTGCGCTCTTGTCAGCGTCACATCATCTGCGCCAAAAAAGTAGACGCCCAATCCTTTTAAAGCCGCCATCTCGAGTACCGGAATCAGCAAGTCTGACCCGGACACGCGCTCGGGCACCTGATGCCCAAGCAAGCGCGCTCCCCACACCACCGGCATCCCATCGGGGAGGCTCAAATCCACATGCGCATACGCGTCTCGAAGCGCCACATCGTGCTCGACCAGCATCACGTGATCCACATTCGGGGTGTAAACCGCGCCGCCGCTTCCACTTTGCACCAGCAACTCAACGGCCCTCACCGCGTCGCTCAGTGTCATCGCATCCACAGGCACCAGGCCAAGAAAAAAACGTGTGGTACTCATGCTTTCTGCTCCTGAGCGCGCGCTGCGCACAGCATGGCCAACGCGGTGACGATCATGCACGGCTGCATCGCTGTGCCTTGATCGCCCCACTCGAGGGTGAGTGTGGTGCCCAAACACCATGCGGCCCAAAGCGCCGCCATTTTGAGCTGGGGCTGAAGCGCCACGCGATGCGCACGTGCGGCCAGAAGACCTTGGGCAATGCGTGGCCACCACAGCAACGCAAAGCCCACCACGCCGCCATACTGCAGCAGTGCCAGCACCGTGTTGTGAGGATGATACTGGTATCCTACAAGGAATTCAGAGACGTCCACGCTGGCCACAAACTCGCGGTACGGATGGCCAAAGCCCGAACCAAAGAGCGGCGCATCCAAAATGGTTTTGATGAGGTTCACGTTCTCGATGTCGCGAGAGGCGGTGGACGCATCTTTTTGATCAAACATGGACCACACCAGGCGCGCAGGCTTGAACACGCCGGTCTCGGAATCCTTGCCGAAATCCAGGTAGGCAAGCAGTGCGGGCACGCCGAAAGCCACATAGCGAACCAGCTTCTTTTTGGTGCGCGAATTGGCCATCAAAAGAAACGCAGACAGCGCTCCAAACGCCGCGGCGGCATACGCCACACGTCGGTTGTTAAATACGATGCCCGCAAGAATGAGCGCCCCCAGCCCAAAGGCGCGCACCAAATCTCGCTTGCTCTGACGCTCAATCCACACACATGCGAGCACGCCTAGTGCCGCGACAAACGTCACGGTGTCGGCGTGGTGCGTTGCATACTCGGGCGTGACACCGTGAGGGGAAGCCACAAGATAGACCCATGCCGCAAGGCCTGCGCGCAGCGACGCCGCAAGCACGACAAAGGTCGCAAGCGTCGCAAGCGACGACGCAGTCCCCAACGCCGACAGCAGCGCAAAGCCCTCGACGGCGCCAATGAGCAAAGGCAACACCTGGCCAAACCCATGCTGACTGTTGGCACCGTCGCGCACGAGGCCCACCAATACCGCAAGCAACACGCCCGCGCCCACAGTGAGGTAGGCCGAACGAGCGAGCTTAAAGCCCGGCAGCGCCCAAAGTTCGCGCGCGTTGGAGCGTGCGCGCCATCCCAAAATCGCCGCGAGCACCAATGCAAAAGGAAAGCTACCGCCCGGCACCTTGAGCTCCGTCAGGCGCGAAAACATGGCGGCGTTGGGGCCCTCCAAAGGCGAGTTCCAATATCCGGCGCCCGGCACAAACTCAGGCTGCTCCAGCCACAACGCCAAAAAGACAAAGCGCTCTGCACCCACGTGCACAGGCGGACGAAGAATCACCCATGCCAGAAAGAGCAAACACATCCATGTCGCAAAAAGAGCGGCTGCGCCCGACTGAGCTGGCCCTTGCCCCGCCTCCTGAAACGGAGACAACAACCGCATAGAAATGCCCAGTACAAGTGTCACGCCGGCGAGCATCAGCCCCTCTCGCATCGGATCCCTCGCGCCATCGTGACGCAAAAACTTCACGGTTGCTTTGCCGGTTCGGGCTTGTACGAGCAGGCCACGAATCCGCCCAACTGCAAAATGTCACCGGGCAATGAAGGGAACTGAGCTACAGCGGTTTGCCAATTGAGCCGAGTGCCCACCTCGAGCCAAATTCGGCTCGCGACTTTGGTCTCGGCGGCCACTTCGCCTGCCAGCATGCGGTACGCTTGCTTGTAGGATACAGGGTTTACGTCTGCAGACTGCACGGTGGGGGCAAAGGCCCACGCGAAACTTCCTTGGGCACGCAGCCCCATCGACTGGGTTCCATGCCTTCCGGCAAACACGGTCTCAGATCGCTGCACCAACGTGCCCGCAAACGGGTTCACCCAAGGTACCAACCTAGACACCAGAGCTGCATCGGTGCGAACCGGGCCGCGCACGCTGCTGTGCACCAGCGCGGCCTCGGCGCCGGGATACAAGCGCCCAGCTTGCGCCTCCGAGCCAAAGGCGCCCACACCCACAAAAGTCGCGCCTGCCGCAAGCTCGACGCGGCTGCGCTCTGTCATCTTGCGCCTGTAACGAGCCCACGTAGAACCCAAGTACACGTCCGGCGTTGCCGCACCCACGGGCTGGGTTTGGGTCACTTCGGGGGTCACCGCGATCTCTACAGCATCGCGCGGTGTGAGCGCATGCGTCAGCGTGAAGACGACGCCACTATTGCGACTCGTTGGAAAGTATTCGCGGCCCTCTTTGGTGGGCGTGCCGTAGGACATGGCCACCAATTGCAATTGCCATTGGGTGCGACTGGAGACCACGTGACCCACCGCGGCATTGGCATAAAATCCGACCACGTTAAGACGAATTTGCGGAATCAAAGGCACCGCGCGCGGCACCGTTGGCAAATTTTCCGCGTCCCATGGCGCCTGGAGCACAAGGGTATTTGCAGACGCCGAGCCGTACAAGCCGGAGAACAAAAACGCGCCACGCGTGTGCGGCGAGAACTGGCGCTCGAGCTGCAACACCGATTGATGCAACACGTCCAGATGACCGGCATCGCTCGGCAGGCGATCGCCTGTGTACACCAGCGCGTAGGGCTCATCGTTGCCCGCCACATTGGTGAGCGCCAGACGAGGATTGTACTGAAGCGACATCACGGTACGAGCGTCGGTGGCCTTGAGCTTGATGGTGGGTTGCAACTCGTTGTCCAAGATCACTTGGCGCGCGTTGGTGCTTGGAGAAAAGCTTAACTCCTTCGATACAGGCGCCACCAGCACCCCCGACGTTTGCACCACGCGGGCGCGCACTTCGTCGCGAATCTCAACGCGAACGTCGGTGCTTAGGTCTGCGTACACGAGCGGAAACATGGGCAAGCCTCAGGCTACACTCTTGCGGCATTGGAGACGGAATTTTTGGCCAGCATGCGCGCCAGACAGACCGTAGCGACACGCCGACAGCTGCTCGTTTGCGCGGCTTGGCTTGCACGAGAAATTTGGCCAAGCAGCACGGCCGGAGCGACGCTGCGCGGGACCATCCTCCGATTTCGGATGTGTGGGTGCTTGTGGAGGCCTCTATGACCAACGCTACCGAACGCCGAACGCCCCAGGAGAATCGCATCCCTTTCGACGCATTTGTCGAAGTGGGCGGGTTGACGGGCGAGACTTTTAAAGCACGCGCCATCGACGTGTCGGCGGGAGGGATTCACCTTCAGGCCACGCGTCTACCCGAGATTGGAACACCGCTTTCATGTCGCTTCGATTCCGCATCTGACACCGTAGTCTGCGAGGGCGAGGTGGTGTGGCGCCGCAAGACTTTGCGCGGCGGGGAGTTCGGTATGCGGTTTCGATCGCTCGACACAGAAAGTGAGCGCGTTCTGCGAGAGCTCTGCCAAGTGGATCACGAGCTAGGCGCGGGTGCGCGGGTGCGCTTGCATCTCAAAGGGCTTTCGCAACCACTTCATGCACGCGTCGTCGAGCGAAGCGCACGCGGTGTAGTTACGGCAAGTGAGCTTGCCTTTCTCAGGGCCGGCACCGAGTGCTCACTCGAAGATCGCGAAAGCGACACGCGATCCAGCACCACACTGCAGAATGTGGCCGTGCGCCTCGACCCGCATTCGGGCTCGCCAGAGCTTACCGTCACAATGGATTGGGCGAGCACCAGCAGAAGCGCGCAGAGCATCAAAAAAGCAACAATTCCGATGTCAACAACCTCTGCCGTCCGCAACGACGCGAGCACCGCCGCAGCTCCAAAAACGCGCCCCCTCTACGACGACAAGACGCCCATCGACAGCGTGCCTCCAGTCGCTTGCGACGACGACCAGGACAACGGCCAAGACGACGCATTGAATGCCTATGGCAACGAGCAACGCGGCGCCAGCAACGGTCCCAGCGTGGCCCCGTTGTCGCTCTCAATGTCGCCCGACGAAGAAGACGACTTGGCATGGCGCGAGCAGCTCGACACTTTGATGTCGGGGGTTCGTCGTGTGCGCGATGTGTTGACGCGCAAAGGCTCCGAGCCGCGCAAGGCCGCCGCACAAGATCGACCACGCAGGGTCACCGCGGCGCCTCCGCAAGGCGCGTTGCACTCTGAGGGCCGGCACGTGCTGCGTCGTCAATCGGCAAGCAAAACCACGATACCAGACGTGCAGACCACCCCGGCTGAGTGGGTCGCCCAACACAAGCGCCAACTTGCACTGGGCAGTGCTGTGGGCCTGTCGGTCCTCCTTGGTGCTTTCGCCCTCACGCGTGGTGACAGCACGGCCGTTGTTGCAATGCCCGCAAGCGAGCTCGCAGCCGCGGCAGCGGCCCCAGTTTCGGGCGCTTCGGGCGTTGATGTGGTGCAAAGTGCACCCATCGCCCCAGGCGCTTTTGCTGCGGCTCCTAGCGACGATCCATCCGCCGCGGTGGCCGCTGCACCCTACGCCGTACCTGGCGGAATCGACACCAGCGCAACGCCCTGGGCGCAGGGTGCACAAGGCATCCCAGCCGCACCCGCGCCTCCGGCCGCGCCCTACCCGGCCTACACGCCGCCCGCCGCTGCATCCATGCAGAATGCATGGATTCCGACCACACCCGTGGCCTCACTCCCTTCGCCTCGCACCAGCGAGCCCGACGTCGAGACGCGCCCCGCATCCAGCGAGCGACAGGAACGCAGCAGCACCCCTCGCAAACATCACGCTGTGCACTCCTTTGGTCAGGGCAGCGTTGCGAGCGGCAAGACACTGCGCTTGCATATGAATGGTCCGATCGAGCAAATCCAAGGGGAGCACACGCCCACAGGATTCACGGTCGACTTGCCCAATGTTCGGGCGACAGAGGCCGCAGGGCCACTGGCCTCCAGCGATCCGCGCATCGAATCCATCCGCGTACGCAACACCGACAAGCGCGCCGAATTGGTGGTCGAATTCAAGGACGGCGTGCCCAACTATTTGGTGCGCGCCAAAAACGACGTGCTCGAAATTGTACTGGCCGACAAGCCCAACTCGAGTGCGAACGCAGATTCCGATCGCGCCGCCCCTCGCATCCTTCGCAAGCCTACGCTTGAGCGCGTGCGCACCCGCTCTCGCTCACGACGTTAACCTCGGGCAGTCTAGTTGCTAGGGCTCATGGCCGCGCGCACGACGCCCGGGAGCCCAGCAAGACCGACCGATGCGTTGCCGGCATACCTTGGGCCGCCGCCCATGCCCCATGTTCCACCAGCACCCGCCTGACCGCCTTTAGATGCGTTTTTTGGGCCCACATGCCAAAGCGCAGTGTCGAGATCGCGGATCTCTGCTCCGTTGAATTTGGGTGCATTTTGCATCCAGTAAATTCCTATCGACAGTCCGCCGTTGCCACCATTGCCACCGGCCCCGCCCCCGCCTCCGCCAGCCGGGCCTGCCGTTCCGGCGAGCTTCGCGCTGCCGGCCCAATCTTCACCGGCGTTTCCGGGCGAACCAGGACCGCCCTCGCCGCCTACGGAAGAAACAAGGCGAACGTCTTTCAACTCCGCGAGACTTCGTACAAGAGCCACACTGATGCTCACGCCGCCACCAAGGCCGCTGCCACCACCAAGGCCACCGCAAGAGCCCGCATTTGAGGCTTGAAACGAGCCATCGATGCCACTGCCTCCACCAGGTGTTCCTGAGCTACCGACCGTCGGAGCGGGCGGAGTCCACCGCTCCA
>JAYWGD010000079.1:0-3002 GCA_043778435.1 Myxococcales bacterium
CGACAAAGACGCCAACGCCGCCGCTGGCAAGAAAGCGTTTATCGCCAACCGCATCGGCGATTTCGGTCTGCTCTGCGCGATGTTTTTGCTCGCTCATTACGTGGGTGCATTGGATTTTGCAGGCATCGAAGCGGGCGCCAAGAATTTGCTCTCCAGCGACTACGTGCACGTGTGGCCTTTGGGCGGCGAGCAACTCCGGCCGTTCTTGCATTTCCTTCAACCCGCTAGCCCCAATCCGTACATGATGACAGGCGCAACAGCGGTAGCTCTTTGCCTGTTCATTGGAGCCACCGGCAAGAGCGCGCAGATGCCCTTGTACGTTTGGCTCCCCGACGCGATGGCTGGACCAACGCCCGTCTCTGCGCTCATTCACGCAGCCACCATGGTCACGGCGGGTATCTATTTGCTGTGCCGCACCAGTTCCGTCTTCGTGCTCTCACCTGTGATGATGGCCATCGTAGCGGGCATCGGTGTATTCACTGCGGTCCTCGCAGCCACCATTGCGCTCGTACAGAACGACCTCAAAAAAGTGCTCGCGTACTCCACCGTGAGCCAGCTCGGCTTTATGTTCTTGGCCGTGGGTACGGGCTCATTTGTGGCCGGCTTCTTTCATGTGCTCACGCATGCCTTCTTTAAGGCCTGCTTGTTCTTGGCAGCCGGCAGCGTGATTCATGCCATGCACGCGCGCGTTCACGACGATGAAAAGTCTCAGGACATGCGCTTGATGGGCGGGCTTAAAAAGCACATGCCGGTAACCTACCTCACCTTCGCTGTCGCAACGGCCGCCATCATTGGCTTTCCGTTCACCAGTGGGTTCTTTTCCAAAGACGAGATTCTGCTCAGCGCGTTGTCTAACTCCTATCAATTCGTCGACGCCCGATTGGCGACCCAGCTGAACATGGTGATGCCGCCGGCTTGGCTCGGGAAGGTGTACTTTACACTTGGTGTCATCACCGCCGCGCTCACTGCATTTTACATGTGTCGTGCCCTATTTCTCACCTTCTTCGGGGACTTCAAGGGTTGGGCCGTCGACCCTGATGCCAAGCCTGCGGCACATGACGACCACGCGCACGACGATCTCGCAACGCCAGGTGTGGCGCCGCAAGAGTCACCTTTGGCCATGACCTTTCCGCTCATGGTGCTTGCCTTCTTGGCGGCCGTCGGTGGTTTCATGAACCCAGGGTTTTTAAAGTTGTTTTGGCACGACGCACCCATGGCGCTCGAGCATTGGCTGGAGCCCGTGGTGGGCGCCGCCACTGCGGCTGGCATCAAAGCTCCAGAGCACATGACCGGCCTAGAGTGGACGGCCACCATTTGCGCCTTCACCGCTTTTGCCTCGGGCTCTGCTCTTGCCTATTGGACCTACGTGCAGAATGCAGGCAAGCCTGCTGCAGCGTGGGCCGAGGCGTTGCCCAAGCTTCACGGCTTGCTCATGAACAAGTGGAAGGTCGATGAGGCCTACGACGCAACCGTGATTGCCACCGCAGAAGGCTTCGCCGACACCTCCATCACACTGGATGGCTACATCGATTTTGTCATCGCCAAGCTCACCGCCTTCTTGGCGGGCGCTTTCGGCACTCTGTTACGCGCCATGCAAACAGGCGTCGTGCATGTGTATGGCGCGTTTACCGCGGTGGGCATGCTTGGCGTCTGCGCCTTCTTGGCGCTGCCACATGCCAGTGCAACCGTGCTTGAGAAGCCAAGCGGCGAATTCGTGCTCAACGCCACCCCAGGACCTGGCTACAGCTACTCGTGGGAAGAAGCCGGCGGCACCTTTGGCAACGTCGCAACCCATTCGGAAACACTAAAAGCTGGTGACAGCAAGAAAGTCACACTGCGCGTGAGGAATGCACTCAAGCTACTGACCTCGAGCCACACATTTGAGCTGCAAAGGCCAGCTCCAGAGGTGCAGCCCTCCTCCATTGCCGCGTCGGCCAAACACTCGGACTGATCGGGCCCATCATGCTTCAAACATTCAACGAATCTCTCGCCGCGCACCCCACAGTCGATCGCATCGTGACGCTGTTTGGCTCGCTGTTTTCGGGCCTCGCCACGCTCATGCCCTTGCTACTGGTTGGTTGCATTTGTGCGGCCATCCCGCGCCGAGCAAGCAGCAGTTTGCGTGTCTTGTTCGCGGTCGGCGGTGCGCTACTCCTCAGCTTTGTGACCAGTATGTGGCCCGCGGCAGAGGCGGTGCAAGAGGCGGTCGCGCCAGGTGCGTCGTCGCTGCTCAGCTGGCTTATCTGGTTGCCCTTCTTGGGCGCCGCGATCGTGGCCTTGTTGCCACGCCAAAGCACCATGATCGCGCGCGGCGTGACGATGGGCATCATGCTTATCACGTTCACACTCAGCCTGCGCTTGCTCTCTACCAGCATGGGGCGCGGCTTCCACTTCGAGGAAAATATCGACTGGTTTCCTTCGCTTGGCATCCGCTACCACTTGGTGGTCGACGGCCTAAGCTTGTGGTTGGTGCTGCTCACCACGCTCATCGTTCCGCTCGCGACCTATGCATCGTTCGGATCCATTCACACACGCATGAAGGACTGGTGCTTTGCACTTCTGCTCCTGCAAGGCGCACTCATCGGAACGTTCGTCGCGATCGACTTGGTGTTGTTCTATGTGTTCTTCGAGCTCGGTCTCGTGCCGATGTACATCATGGTGGGTGTGTGGGGCGGCACCAACCGCATCAAGAGTGCGCTCAAGCTGTTCATCTACACCATGACGGGCAGCGTGATGATGCTCGCGGCGATTCTGTACTTGGGCCACGCCTACGAGCAACTCGCCGGCAAGCCCTCGTTTGATTTCTTCGAGCTACAGCGTTTGCATCTCCCCAGGCACACGCAGGTGGTTCTGTGGGCCGCCTTCTCGCTCGCCTTCTTTATTAAAGTCCCGATGCTCCCCGTGCACACGTGGTTGCCGGATGCGCACACCGAAGCGCCAACGGCGGGCTCGGTGATCCTGGCCGCCGTCATGCTCAAGATGGGTACCTACGGCTACCTGCG
>JAYWGD010000080.1:0-2999 GCA_043778435.1 Myxococcales bacterium
GATCGTGACCAAAAAAGGCGTGACCGTGGTGAGCAAGGACGAGCACCCACGCGCAGGCACCACGCTGGAAGCGCTCGCAAAGCTTGCTCCCGTCTTTAAGAAAGAGGGCGTGGTCACGGCCGGCAACGCTTCGGGCATCAACGACGGCGCGGCGATGCTTGTGCTTTGCAAAGAGTCGTACGCAAGCGAACACAGCCTCAAGCCGCTGGCCAAAATCGTGAGCTGGGGCATCGCCGGCGTGGACCCGAGTGTGATGGGCATTGGGCCAGTGCCAGCCATCCGCCAAGCGCTCGCAAAGGCAAAACTCACGCTTGCCGACATGGACTTGGTCGAAGTCAACGAGGCCTTTGCAGCCCAATACCTGGCGGTAGAAAAAGAGCTAGGCCTGGATCGCGCTAAGACAAACGTCAACGGCGGCGCCATTGCCATCGGTCACCCGCTGGGCGCCAGCGGCGCACGCATCACGACCCATTTGGTGCATGAACTCCAGCGCACCGGCAAGCGCTATGCGGTGGGCAGCGCTTGCATCGGCGGCGGTCAGGGAATCGCGATCGTACTCGAACGCCTGTCGCTGTAGCGGCGGGCCCCCACGGGCTTCGGGGAAGGCCTCCTTGCCCTTCCTCAAAGCTCGGGTATCGTTACGCTATGAAACGCCTCTCGTCTGGGTCTTGCTCAGTCCTTGTTTTTGGTACTCTTTGTTTGATTGGCTGTAGCGAAACGTCGCCCACAACCACAATTGCCGGGGGAACAACCGCCGACGCAGCCCCAACCATGACCGATGCCGGAGCCGCGAGCACGCTGCGCGATGGCCGCCAAAATGGTGATGAAACGGGCATCGACTGCGGCGGCTCGAACCCCGCAAAATGTGGTTTGGGGCAAGGATGCCAGGGCGGTGGCGACTGCGCCTCCACCTCTTGCGTGCAAAGGGCTTGTCGCAACGTCTCGTCGTCAAATGGCGTCAAGGACGGCACCGAAACAGACGTCGATTGCGGCGGGGCGGGCAATGCGCCGAAGTGCGGGGGCGACAAGGCGTGTGGCGCTTCAAGCGACTGCATCAGTGCAGTCTGCAGCAACTCGAAATGTGCCCCTCCAAACGCCACCGATGGCATCAAAAACGGCGATGAGACAGATGTGGATTGCGGTGGCAGCGGAGCCCCTGCCTGTGCGGCATCGCGCCAATGCGCGGTGGCCAGTGACTGCGGCGATGCGATCTGCACCGCGAACCGATGCGTGCTCGGCACGAACGTGGATGGCGTGAAGAACGCAGGCGAGTCCGGAACCGACTGCGGTGGCTCAGCGCCACAACGATGCAATGAAGGATTTGCATGTAGCTCCGCATCCGACTGTGCCGAACGCTCTTGCGTGGCCAATCTCTGCGCCGCGCCCACGTACACCGACGGCGCCAAAAATGGGGCCGAAACGGACGTCGATTGCGGAGGCGATGGCGCTCCCCCCTGCGCAGACAACAAGACATGCGCGGTGCCACGCGACTGCTCAAGCACCCGATGCGTGGGCCAGATTTGCGCCCCAGCATCGCACAGCGACGGGGTACTCAACTTGGGCGAAAGCGATGTCGATTGCGGCGGCGCGCAAGCCGATGTTTCCGGACAAGCTCCACGTTGTGAGGCCACCAAGGTGTGCGCTGGCCATTCGGATTGTGCGAGTGATGGTTGCAATGCCGACACATTGCGTTGCGCATTGGCACGAAGCTGCGCGCAAGTTTCTGGTGGCGAGACCTGCGGCAAAGGTGAAACCAACACCCCCGCCACCAAGGTTCACGAGAGCTGTTGCACCCCGGTGCCCTTCACGCGCCCCGCGGCGCAGGGCGGAAACTTTGCGGTCGACAAGTACATCATCACCGCGGGCCGCATGCGCCAGTTCTTGGATCGCACCGGAGGCAATGTGCGGGCCTACATGGAGAGCAGCGCGCGGTGGAATGAGTACAATGCCAAGTGGGGCACCGCACTCACGGATCACCTTCCAACCAATGTTGCACAGGCAGAGGCCATCGTCGCGCGCGGCTCGTATCAAACCTGGGAATGGGAGGGCGATCAGCACAAGCTCCCAACCACCGATCCAAACTATGCGGCCTACGCCATCTCGGGTTACGGCTGCTACGACGCCCACACGTACCACCAAGCAGGCGACCCTTACACACGCTCTTTTACCGATGAAAAGGCTCTCAACTGCGCACAGCCCATGATGCTGGATGCACTCTGCATGTGGGACGGCGGCAAGTTGTGGGAGGACACCATGGCCACCTACGTTTGGAATGGTGGCTCCGGCAACAACCGTTCACAGCCTTGGGGGAACTCGCCTGTTCCGCAGATCTATCCTGCGCGATACTCCACGGACCCCACCAACCCGGTGCATGAGTACTTGGTTCACAAATGGAACTACCCCTACGTGGGCAGCGAGTTTGGCGAGCTCGGGGTGCCGTACATGACGAACGGAAATGCATATCAAATCCCACCTCCGGGACGGCGCCCCAAAGGCTATGCACGAGACTTGGGTGTATCCTACAATGCATCGAACCCACTTGTTGGCGTGGCCGACATCGCAGGCGTCGTCTTTCAGATGGCTTGGCGTAAGAGTGCAAACACCCTTGGCACACTCAACTCAGGCTCCTACGAAGTGCATGATCAAGGCACCTATGGATCCGTCGGAGGCTGGGCGATGGCGCGGAGGTATGCCGCCGCCGGAGCCCGCTGCGCCCGATAAAGCCACGGGGCATCCGCACCGCGTCGCTTGCTCACCGGCTAGAGTACACATCGTACACGTCGCCGGTGAGCGCACTAGCGGATGCGGCGCCCCGCGGCTTTATCCCCATTGTTCTCTTAGGGAGAAGAGGGCTCGCGACTGCGTCGCTTGCGGAGAGAGGGCTCGCGACTGCGTCGCTTGCGGAGGGGGCCGCGCTTGCGGAGAGAGGGCTCGCGACTGCGTCGCTTGCGGAGGGGGCCGCGCTTGCGGAGAGAGGGCTCGCGACTGCGTCGCTTGCG
>JAYWGD010000081.1:0-8786 GCA_043778435.1 Myxococcales bacterium
ATAGGCTCTCCCTTGTCGTCGAGCACCGTCACATTGCCCCTTTTTTCGCTCTGCACGCCCCGCCCCGAAGAGGCGGCCTGAAGGTCGGACTCCCAACTCAAAAACATGCCCAATGACACCGCATGGCACTGAAGGTCTGTCACATTGCCGTAGTCGGTGACATGACGCGTGTCGCGCATCTTGCGAAGCCTCGCATCGAGGGGAACCACGCTCACGGTCACCGAGCCACCAACCGCCTCGGCCCAGACTGCCAAATAGCCGCGCCCGGTAGCTGCAACACAAGGCTCTGCTTTTACTCCCGGAGTCTTGGTCAAGCGTTGGTCAGAGACCACTTTGCCTGCAACACTTAACTCCGTGATGTGCACCTGATCGTCCGCGCCATATTTTTTTAGCCAGGTAAGCACAATGCCGCTGCAGACACTGCCGACGCAGGTGGCTCCCAAACCCGCATCCAAGCGAGCGCCGCCCATCAAACGTGCTACCTGCAGCTTGTCTCCGCTTGCGCCACGAGGCGTGCCAATCAAGACATCCCCCACATTGGCAAGCGAACCACTGTCCACCAGGGCCACAAACTTCTCGCCCACCACCCGCACATCTGAGACAGGTACCCCGAAATCGATGCGGCGCGTGACGCCTGCCAATTTCGGGGTACCCACCGCAGAACCGGGCGCACTCTGCACGGAGATATCAACGCCTGCATCCTGCACCAAGTGATCTTTAGGCCGTGTAATCCACGGCTCCTCCATACGCGACTCCCGCACCGCGCCTCCGCATGCGGCCACGGCCAGCACACCAAGAGAGGCGAGTGCGATTGTCTGCGGCTTCATCAGCTAGGCTTTGCAGCCGTCACAGCCTTTGCCTTCGGCTCCTCACTCTTGGCCTTCACGGGTGTCGCGGCGGCAGCGGCAGCAGCAGCATCGCCTGGGCGTGAGAGCTTGTGCTTGGTCAGGATCATGCGCTCAATCTTGGCCGCGAGCTCAGGCCGCTCTTCGAGAAAGGTCTTTGCGTTTTCACGGCCTTGGCCGATCTTCTCGCCGTCCTTCATCGAGAACCAGGCGCCGCTCTTTTCGATGATGCCTTCGTCCACCGCCAAGTCGACCAAGTCGCCCAGTTTGCTAATGCCTTGGCCGTACAAGATGTCGAACTCCACCTCGCGGAATGGAGGCGCCATCTTGTTTTTGACGACCTTCACGCGTGTGCGATTGCCAATCACGGCCGGATCTTTTTTGTCGCCAGCCGAAGCCTCTTTTATCGCGCCGATGCGGCGGATGTCCAAACGCACGCTGGCATAAAACTTGAGTGCATTGCCGCCGGTGGTGGTCTCAGGCGAGCCGAACATCACGCCAATCTTCATGCGGATCTGGTTGATGAAGATGAGCAAAGTGTTGGAGCGCGCCACGTTGGATGTGAGCTTGCGCAGCGCTTGCGACATGAGACGCGCTTGCAGGCCCACGTGGCTGTCACCCATATCGCCTTCGATTTCAGCCTTGGGCACCAGAGCTGCAACAGAGTCGATAACGATGACGTCGACCGCGTTGGAGCGAACCAACATGTCGGCGATCTCAAGTGCCTGCTCACCACAGTCGGGCTGCGAAATGAGCAGCTCGTCGGTCTTTACGCCAAGCTTGCGGGCATAGGCCGGGTCGAGCGCGTGCTCTGCGTCGATGAACGCGGCAACGCCCCCTTGCTTTTGCATCTCGGCAATCGCATGCAAAGTAAGCGTGGTCTTGCCGCTGGACTCGGGGCCGTAGATTTCAATGATGCGCCCTTTTGGGTAGCCTCCGATGCCAAGCGCCAAGTCCAAGCTAAGTGAGCCGGAAGAGATGACGCCCACATCGGCGTGAAAATTTTGCCCATCTTGCAGACGCATGATGGAACCTTTGCCGTATTCCTTCTCGATGGAGGCAACGGCGAGCTCGACGGCTTTGAGGCGATTCTTGTCTTCCATGTGGCTGGGCTCCTTGTACACGTATGCGCGATGAATGCCTGTGAGCGGCGTATTCGCTTCCTGGTTCTGGGACTATACTGTCTTTATGTTCAGTGTCTAGTTTCCTGTACCAGGGAGGCAAAAATCGCCACCAACCTAGCGCAAACCGTGGCGTCCATCGACGATGGCAGCGCAACCGTCGCGGTCAAGAACCCCGAATGCAGGGCTCGTTATTCCAAGCTGGACGACGAATTGCTGGTCGCATTGCGCGCTGCCGGACACGACGACTTCATCGGCGATCTCTGCAATGAGCAAGCTGCGCTTCAGACCCGAGACGTCACGGCCTGTGCGTCGCTCCCGACGCAGCATTGGCGCACGCACTGTGTCACCCGCATCGCGGCAGTCCGACAAGAGCCCGATCTATGCCCATGGGATTCACCCTTAGATATCATGCGCGGGCGAGACCCCCTTTGCTTGGCGCGAGCCGCGGATCGCAGCCTGCTTTGCAGCGCAGTGACCCGTGGCGAAGACAGTGCAGAGTGCATGCGTATCTTTAGGCTCACGGCGCCGCGCTCTGACGCTCAAGCCTCACTGCTGATACGCGAGCAGCCTCGAACCGCGGAGTCTGATGCGCGCCGAGGCGTGGTGCTTTTGCAAGAGGGTGCAAAGCGCACCTATCTACTGGGCGACGCAAGCGACCTCACACTCGTCGCTCCGGCCCCGCTGGCGGGTGCACGCATAGCTGTGGTTGTCGTTGATGGCACCATCACCAAGCTTGTGTGGCGCGCGCCAAGCGCCGCCACTTTGGCCGTCGACGGCGAGCAACTCAAGCTCAAGATCACCTTGTTCAAAGCCCCATTGAACAGAAGCGATCCCTTCCACTTGGTGGCGGAGGGGATCGCTCATGTCGGCAAGTCGGAGCTGCCAATCTCGCTAGAGCTGCACACCTACCTTCGAGACATCGTCGTGGTCCCGAAGGTGGAGCCCGCTACTCCTCGTCGGTGATTTTAAAGTCGACGCGGCGATTCTGCGTACGACCTTCGTTCGTGTTGTTGTCGGCAATGGGCTGCTCTTGACCAAAGCCTCGTGGGTCCAAGCGCGCGCCCTCCACGCCATGTTCCGTGATCCACCGGACCACCGAAGCCGCGCGCTCTTGGCTGAGTTTCTTGTTCATCGCGGGCTTGCCTTTGTTGTCGGTGTGCCCTTCAACGCCCATCTTTTTGATGCCAGGGTTGGCGCGTAGGACATCTGCGATTTCCTGCAGCATCGGGAAACTGTCCGGCAAGATCTTCGACGAACCGGTTGCAAAGTGCACCTGTTGGAAGATGCGAATCTTGCCGCCCTCTCGCGAGATAAACTGCGGGCAGCCATTCTTCTTGGCATCGTCGGAAGGCTTGCCTGGCTCTTTCGGGCAAGCGTCCGTCACGTCCGGGATGGTGTCCTGATCGAAGTCATCTTCGGGGCAGCCATCGCTGTCATCAATGCCATCCTTGTCCTCAGCCTCATTGGGGCACTTGTCATCGACATCGTAAATCCCGTCGCCATCCTTGTCGCCGATGGGGCAGCCATCATGCGGTGAGGGAGGCTTGCCGTCTTCCGCTTGGTTGGGGCATGGGTCCACATCATCCGCAATGCCATCTCCATCGGTGTCGAGCGCTGCGCCGCGCCGCCACTCTTCGCGTTTACGCTCCGCCGCCTCGGGCGAGGGCGGGTCCGTGTCAAACATGGGAACATAGGCACCAATCGCAAGCACCCCGCGAAAGTCGGGTGCGCCATATCCATTCATGATCTGCGTGCCCGCCGAAGCGCTCGCATACCAACGATCTGCGCCGCCCATGAACATGCGTCCTTCGGCCGCCCATTCAAGCGACGTGTTGCGCGAGGCAAACGCCGTGTCTCCGATAACCGATGCGTTTTCGATGCCTGTCTGACCGAGCAGCGATAGACCCACGCGATATCGTCCATCGCTCCACGGATAGATCACCGTTCCGGCGTAGCGCAGCTCATTTCCAATGCCCAAGCCTGCGCCCGTTTGAGGGCTATTGATCGAGTTGTAAGGCCTCAAATGCGGGCCCACATTGCCTGCCACAATAAGGCGCCCGACATGCGTTTCGCCTGTCAAAAGCAACATCGCACCCGTCGATCCATCACCCCCAAAGTTCTTCGAACCGGTGGGGGCAAACACGCTCAGATTCGCGCCTACTGCACCACGTCGATCTTCCGAGCGCCACATGACCACGCGGCCATCCACACGAATGTCCGACGAGCTTGGTCCGCCAACATCCACCGTCGTCGTGGCCGGATTTCCGAACAGGCTTGCGCCACCATAATTCGGGTTCTGCCCCGCTTGCCAGGGCGTGAAAGCAAGGCCCAAGCCCAACGTAAATCTATCAAGAAAAGAGATGCCACCATCGATGTACGTGTTGAGTTGGTGGTCCACCACACCGCTGCTCGAGCGCGCAAGCGTGTTGCCATCCGAAACCATGTTGGATGTGTGCAGCGGCCGGAACGAATAGCCGGCAGCCACTTGTGCGTACGCCGTTGTGCGCGACGAAGCCGAAGGACGCGAGACAAAAAGCGTGTCTTCGGGTGCACCAAAAGGCTGCAAACGATCCAGATGAAAGGTGCGGGATTGCGCGTGCGCTTCTTGCGCCAACATCATGGACGCCATCGCACTCGCGACCAGCAACGGTTTCACGCCACGACCCATGGGAGAAGAAAACGCCATGCCGCTACGCTATCGCCCATTGCAAGTGGGGGCCAAGCAAGGAGATGCTCGGCAAGGCATAGGCTTTGAGCTACACGAGAGACTCGCATGTTCACCGCCGACGCTCCCGCCATGGTCGCTCCTGCCCCGAGCCAAGCAAGCCCGCCCAGTTCAAGCATCAACCTGGCCCGAGAAAACCGTCGCATCGACGCATGCATGCGTGCAAACCGCACCGATTGGGCCTATCTCGGCGGCTCCGGCGCTCTCGTCGTCGGAAGCGTCTACACCGATCTCACATGGCTCAAATATGGCTCCGACGCCTCGACGCGCATGGCCGGTTCGGCGCTGGTAGGTGCCAGTTGGGGCATCCTCTTGGGGGGGGCCTATCGTTCGATTGCTCGCTGTTCGGGCGGCCCGCGTGGAGTGCTTTCTCCGGAACTTGCGTTCTACAATGAAGACTCGATGGCCTGGGCATTGTCGCTAGGAGCGGCGCTCACAGCGCCGCTTGTGCATGCCGTTGCGCGAGGCCCAGTGCCCTACGACTGGACCACGGAGGAGCGTGCGGCCCACGTGATCATTCCGGGATTGGTTGCGGGGCTTTCGAGTTGGCTTCCCGCATGGAAGCCTGTCGCGCCTGCGCCGTGGAATGCTTATTCGGAGCTTTTGCGCCTCGATATGATGGCCGACGAGAGAAGCATGAGCATCGGTCTTCGCGGCGCATTTTAGCGCTCCAAGCGCCACTTGGAGTGCGTTCGTCGTGCAAATGCATCGTACGTTCGTTGACGGGTTTTCTTGCCTTCAGCAAGCCCGCCTCTCTACTCTTTTCCTATGAGAAAATTTTTCAAATACTGCACACTCGCAGCCGCCTTGACGGCCTATGCCTGCGGCGATGACGACACCATGGGCTACGTCCCGTCCACAAGCGGCACGGACGCGACCGTCACCACGCCAGATGCCAACACGCCCAAGAGCGATACGAGCACCGTCACCGACACCAGCGTTGATAGCGCCACCAGCGTTGACAGCGCCACCAGCGTTGATGCGGTCGCACCTACCGACGCCAACGGCTGATCCCGTGCCGAGACGCGGCATGTCGCGCCGCACGTGCCTCACTCTTCATGAAAGAAGAGTGAGGCTTTTTATGTCGCACGCGCGCCGAAAATGGCCGTGCCTACCCGCACCATCGTCGCGCCTGCAGCAATGGCGAGAGTCATGTCATGGCTCATGCCCATCGAGAGTTCGGGCAATAGTGCCGCACCGCCCAGCTGTTCGCGAAGTTGATACAGCGCATCAAAGTGGCGACGCGCGACCCCTTGATCTGGCGGTGGTAGCGTCATTAGTCCCACCAATTGCAATGCGGGCAAGACACGCACTGCATCGGCGAGGCGTGTCGAGTCTTGCACGGAGACACCGCTTTTTTGCTCCTCATCGCCAAAGTTCACAGCCAACATCACGCGTAGATTCCGCCCAAAGGTTTGGGCGTGGCGCGACAATGCTCCGGCCGATTTGGCCGTCTCGAGCCCGTGCACATAGTCGGCGTATTGCGCAAGGCTCTTGGCATTAGAGCTCTGCACGCGACCGATGTGATGCCACACAGCGCCTGAAGTGCACGCGTCCGCGGCCTTGTCTGCAAGCTCCTGCGCATAGTTCTCCCCAAACTCCAGCTGCCCCAAGCTGAGTGCATCCATCACGCATTCAACCGGATGCTTCTTGGACACCGCAACCAAACGCACGCTTGCCGGAGCACGTGCCGCAAGCGTGCAAGCGTCAGCAATGCCACCACGCACAAACTCCAAACCATGTGCAATCTGCATCCTCATAGGCAAGACCTATACAAACGGACCCCGGGCATGCCATACCATGGTGTCGCTCTCGTGCTTGAATCGGCCGGCTGCAAAGTCTCCATAGACACGCAAGCCTTCAAAGCCCGCGAACACCAGATAGGCCTCCCATTCTTTCGGGAAGAATTGCCGATGTGTGAGCAGTTGCTCGAAGGGAGCATCCTTGCCATTCATGGGTTCGAACGTGGTGCGCACCGCAAGCACTTGCGTGAGCGCATCGTAGTCAAAGTACTCGCGGTACTTCACGCGACCAACACGCGGATGTCGAAACGGAGGCACTGCTTGGGACTTGTTCGGATCACGCAACAAGTCGCCAAGGACCGGTACCGAGAGGTCGCAGACAAAGGTTCCGCCGGGTTCTAAGTGTTCCCGGACGCGTGCCAAAAATTCTATTGTATCTTGCACAGAATACAAATGAAGCGCCGTGTTGAAGGTTGCAAATACCACCGGAAATTTGCGCCCCAACTTAAGCGTACGCATGTCCCCTTCAGCGAGCGACACGCGTGCCGCAACCTCCGCAATCTCCTCCCTCAATGCCGCGCGAAAGCTCTGCAGCATGGTGGGCGATGCATCCAAGCCCACCACGTCGATGCCCGCACGCGCAAGCGGCAGCGCGATGCGGCCATTGCCCGTGCCGTATTCAAGCACCGGGCCGCCCAAGTCGCGGGCGACAGCCACATAGTACGCTACGTCATCGACGCGCGCTTTGTATGTGTCGGTATAATAATCGGTATCTTGATATGGCGAAGAGGTGCCCTCTAGGAGCACCTCTTCGTGTTCATCAGCCGGTTTTCGACTCATGGAATGCCTTCACACTTTCACCCAATGAGCTTCACTTTGCCGGCGCGTCCTTGATCTTCTGCGCCACAATCCATTCGGTGACGACTTCGGTGCTGTTCCGGTCGAACTTCACTTTGCCAGCCGCAATCTCACGAAGTGCAGTGACAGCGCTGCGGTTCTTGGAGGGCACCAAATTGGCTGCCCCCTTGGAGATCTGGCGCGCACGTTGCGCTGCGAGCAGCACCAACGCAAAACGATTCTGTTCAACTCCGAGGCAATCTTCAACGGTGACACGAGCCATGGGTACACTCCTTCAGGTAGGATTGAACCCGTTACAGCAGTCCTCGAGGAAACGCAATTGTCGGAGCAAATCAAAACTCGGGGCTTGTCTGTAGGCATCGACGAGAACGGTCTCGGTCCGCTTCTGGGTCCGCTCATCGTCACTGCCGTAAGCGCCGAAGGGCCTGCCGGCAAGCCGGTCCCAACCATCAAGCACGTGGGCGACTCAAAGCTCTTGGTGGGCTTCGGCCACAGTGCCTTGGGCGAGGCCTGGGCGCGCGTGCTCCTCGAGCGGCAAGGCCTTACTGCCCACTCGCCGGCCGAGCTCATCGACACGCTCCTTGGCGAATCAGGCATCGCATCGCGCGCGCTGTGCCCAAGCGGGCATGCCCCGCAGTGCTGGCAGGACGAGCAACCTTGGGACGCGGGCGAGGCGCTCCTCGAGCAAGTTCGTCAAAGCATGAACGAGCTTGAACGCACAGGTTGGCGGCTTACGAGAGCGCGCAGTGAGCACGTCTGCACGCGCGAGCTCAACACCGAAGAGGCTGCCGGCCGCAGCCGTTTGCACGTGAACTTGGACCGCATGGAGCGGCTTGTCGTCGACGCACGCGCGCACGCTCCAGGCCGGCTCAACGTGACCTGCGGCAAGGTGGGCGGCATGCGCTACTACGTTCCGCAATTGCAACACCTGCATGCAATACTCACGCATTCCGAAGAGGCCGCTGCAAGCTGCTACGAGCTGAGCGACGGCACGCAGCTCGAGTTTCTACGCAATGCGGAATCCCAACGCCCACTGGTCGCGCTGGCCTCGCTGATAGGCAAATACCTGCGCGATCGCATGATGCACCGCATCTGCGCCTTTCACGGCGCGGCAAGTGCGAGCGATGCCGTCAGCGGCTACCACGATTCGCGCACATTGCAATTTGTGCGGAGTACACACGATTCGAGAGCAGCGAAAAGCATGCAAGACTCATGCTTTTTGAGGTTCGGCAAGAAGGGCACCAGCTAGTCTCTTGCCAGGGGCATTGAGGTGATTGTAGGAACAGCCGTGCCGGCGGCAGGGTCATAACTGTCAAGCAGCTCTCGCGCTGGCGTCATCGAGGGATCAAAGCACGGTAGCAAGGCCGCAATTTCACGGCCCTCCGGCCCACGGCCTAGAGCGCTCTTCGCTTGCGTCGACCGAGAGTGTGTGATCAATCCTGGAGGATGGCAGCCTCAATCTCGCTGGATTTGCGAAGAAGAGTGGTGAAAG
>JAYWGD010000082.1:0-2988 GCA_043778435.1 Myxococcales bacterium
CAAGAAGACGGCGAAGAAGCATGGGACTTGGTTCGCGATTCTGGCGACGCGCGCGCTTTCGGGCAAGATTGTATTGCCCCACGTCGACGTTTCGCGCCGTTCGCTAACGCGCTGCGTGGCTTAGGGGGCAGCGGCAAGCGCGGCGAGTACGGCCGTGAGCGTTGGGGTCTGGGGCATCACATCCACCCTCAGGCAGCTGGCTTCCGCTTGATGTCGCGTGGTTTCTCCGATGCACGCGACGATGAGGCGCTTGGGCAGTAACGCGAGTGAACGGTCGCGAACAAAGGCGTGCACGGCGCTAGGCGATGCAAACACCACGGCATCGATATGATCGCCGAGAATGGCTGCCCAAAGCTCGGAGGCGTCACATGCTTGCGTTTCGTAGACAGCAATCGACTGCACTTGGCGTCCTGCTGCGCGCAACACGTCGGTGAGTTCCGGACGACTTTGCCGCGCGCCCAAAGCCAGGACCCGTTCTCCGTGCGCGGTGTAAGGTAACAATGCATGAGCGAGCCCCGCGCCGCTTTGCGCTCCCGTGGGGGTGATGGGCGCAATGTTGAGAGGGGAGGCCGTCAAAGCCGCTGCAGTGCGCTCGCCCACGGCTGCGAATCGCACGCCGAGACGATGCGCACTCATCAGAGAGTCTTGCACTAGCGACGTGGAAAATTGCACGCCATTCTCGCTTGTAAAGGCAATAACGTCGCCACGACGCAGAGCGTCCAGTGCGGTCGATACCTCTGTGCAGTTTACAGTGGATGCAAACTGCAGCAATGGAAACACGCACGGGATGCCCCCGTGTGCGAAGACATCCCGTGCGCTCTGTTCGCTCTGGCGTTGCGCTCGAGTGAGCGCAACACGCATGCCTGACAAGTCACGCATGCTCATCGACAACGGCCTATTGATCGGGCGCGCAGGTAGAAACACCCGCGCCTACGATGGTCTGCGGGAAGTTCTGAACCACCTCGGTCACGCGTGTGTCGGGGTCGAATTTGGTGGCGGTGCTTTGGCTGCCAATACCATCTGCCGTGAACATGTAAAACACACCTGCATAGCGAGCGAAGGCCCAACCTTTGCCAAAGTTGATGGTGGGAAACGCTTGCTCGCCAATCAGCGTCGCATTGCTCTTGTCAAGCTCTCCGACAAAGGTGCCGGGCTGTCCTTGTCGGGCGTAGAAACCAAACAGCTTTCCGTCCCCTGAACCCGTAAGTTCCATCTGACCTACCCCGCGCGGCGTTGCAGCCACGAAGTTTTGGCGATTTCGAACGACGTCGATGGAGGCCAAGGCTTGAGTGCCACTACGTAGATCTTCGCCCGCAACAAACAAGGTTTCTGTCCCCGCAGCGCTGCCCGTTGCGTTGGCCGAGAAGCCCATTCCGAATTTGGCCAACGGGTCGCCGGCGCTCGCGTAACCGCTAAATGTGCATGCCGCAGTCTTCGTGCTCACGCGATACAAACTGCCGTCCGAGTAGATGACGTAGGCGTTGCCCTTTCGGTCTACAGCCATCGAATGCGGATGTGAATCGCTCGGAAAGTTGGGATTTGTCGGGCTGGGGCAAGAGAGGCGACCAATGTCGCGAACCGCGCCCGACGGCGGATAAAAGGAGTAGAGCTCGTCAGTGCTGGTGACCACGTAGATAAAGTTGGTGAGCGGCGAGTCGCAGTCGAGCTTGACGAACGCATCTGGTGGTGGAGGTGCGGCGTCAATAGGAGGCAAGGCCGCATCCAGCGAGGCGTCGCGGGTCGCGTCAGGCGCCGCGTCGCGCACGGGGAGCTTTTGGTCGGTGGGCGGCACGACCGTGGTAACGCCCTCGCGTTCCTCGACATTGAGCGCACTGCGCGCTCCGCAAGCCGCAAGTGTTCCGATACAAGCCCATGTGGTGAGACGTCGCATCCCCTTCCGCATAGTCCGATTCCGACCAAGCGCAAGGAGCGGTCCCAAAAAAGTTCAGTGCGCTGAACGTGCGTTGCAGCGCACCGAAATCGCTCTACAGCGCGAGCACACGTAGCGCGCCGCCTACGTCCAACGGCGCCTCCAGCGCTGCTTGCAGCGCGCGTTTGCTCCACTTAACGGCGGGCATCAAGCCCTCGCCGCGCGCCAAACGACCCGTGATCAGTGCACTTAATGTGCAGCCTGCGCCGTGCAGTGTTTTGCGTAGCGGCAAGCGCGGCGTGCGGAGCTCCATGACGGTCCCGTCGTCGAAGACCACCACATCCACGCAGTCCTTTCCCTTCATGTGCCCGCCTGTCATAAGCGCGGCATTGGCGCCCATCTCGCAGATGGCGTGGCCAGCACCTATGGCGTCGTCGAGGTTGGAGATGCTCAGGCCGACGATGGCCTCTGCTTCTGAAACGTTTGGTGTGACGAGCGTTGCGCCAGGAATGAGCTGCTCGCGCAGCGCCTTCAGGGCGGCTTTGTCCAGCAGCTGCGCGTCGCCCTTGGTGGCCACCATGACCGGGTCGACCACGTAGGGGATGCCGGTCAGTTCACGCAGAAGCTCGGCCACGGCCTTGACGTTGGTCGCGGAGCCCAAGGCACCGGTCTTGATGGCGCGCACATTTTGATGATTGATCACCGCGAGTGCCTGCTGAATCACGTGTTCGGTGGAGACGACTTTGACCGAGTCCAAACCACCTGTAGACTGCACCGTTGTGAGCGACACGACACCCGTGCCAAATACCTGACACTTGTGGAATGCACGCATGTCCGCAAAGAGACCTGCGCCGCCGCCTGGGTCAATGCCTGCGATGGAGAGCGCACAGACGGTGAGCTCGCGAACTTTTTTGGCGCTGTTTTTTGCGGCGTTAACCATGCAGCGCCTCGTACATGGATTTGCAGGCCGCGCATAGGGCGTGCACGGGGATCAGTCCTGAGTGTTGTGCAGAAAGTCTGCCACGTGGGCGAAGCGCGCATCCAAAAAAGCGCGCAGATCTCCATGCACATTGGCCTCGTCGAGCGATCGCGCCATGCATCGCAACCAGGCGTCGCGC
>JAYWGD010000083.1:0-2982 GCA_043778435.1 Myxococcales bacterium
AGCTTTTCTTGAAGCTTCTCCTCAACTTTGCCCTTCATCACACGCAACATGAGTGGCAAATCGATGCTGACATGAATGTCTTTGCTTGTGACTGCGACCAGGCCTTTGGTGCCCTTGGCCACCCCGCTGCTCGCGTCAAAGTGAATGGTGTCGCCCGACCATTCCCAGTTCATGCCCAACTTGTCGGCCATGCTTTTGGCAATCTCTTCTGCCTTTTGTTTGGCGGCGTCGAGGGTCAGACTGTGCTGCTTTTTTAAATCAATGGTTGCCATAGAGGCTTGTCAATACGACGAAACTGAATGAAGACGAAAATTTTTCGCGCGAGTTTGGGTGACCCGTCGCGGCGGGACCGCTTAGGCAACGAAAAAATCTGCCGTCGATAACTCGTTCTTCCACATGCAGCATGTACACTAGCGTCATGGGTAAGAAATTCCTCGCATGGCAAGTGGGTCTCTCGACGGTTGTCCTCGGCTCTGCTGTAGGATTCGGTCTGCGTCATCGCCTCCTGTCTGAAGCGCACGGCGCCTCTTTTGGCGCAGCGGCGCCTCCCCCGCGCACTACGGGCATCACTCAGGGATTTCGGCCCACTTGGGTGTATTCACCGACGGAAATGGCGCCATCTCCCGCAGCGGAGCAGCCTCACGACGCGCAACGTCGCCCGATGGTTTGGAAGGCCGCGCGTCAGACTGGCGTGAGCTTTGAATCCGCGGGAGGCGCTTTGGTCGCCGATGAGCTGCACATGCGGGTACATGGGCGAGAGGAGAGTTCCGCCATGCAGGGCGCGTCGGCTTTCGGTCTGCGCAGCTTGGGGCTTGCACGTGGTTCAAGCACGCATGCGTTTCCGAAGGTGGAAGCCACTTTTGTCAATCGGCATGAAGTGCGTCTCGACCGTGGCAATGGAGTGACGGAGAGTTTGCGGTCGATTCCTCGAGGGTACGAGCAGTCGTGGACGTTTGACCACGCCCCCGAAGGACAAGGCGATTTGCAAGTCGCGGTAGGTGTGGACCCCTCGTTTCGGTTGGTACGCTCGGCAGAAGACGGCATCGTTCTTGAAAACGCGTCGGGCGCTCACGTGATTTATGGTTCGGCCTCTTGGATTGATGCCAATGGCGTGCACCATGACCTGCGCCCCACCTTGGATGGCAGCCGCGTTGTATTGAATGTGCCTCATGATGTGGTGGAGCGCAGCGCGTATCCCGCGGTGTTGGATCCAGTGGTGATTGACGCCGCGTCGTTTACCGAAAGCTACGCGCCGAGTATTGCGGGCGACGAGAGCACGGGTCGCTATTTGTCTTGCTGGGAAGATTATGGCGCAATAGCGGCTACCTTTGCGGCCCCCAAAATCGCTTGCCGATTGTACATCCCAAGTACAAACGCCACCGTTGCGACGTTTCGGGTATCGACAGGAACATCCGCGCAATTTGAGCCTGTGGTCGAGCGATTGTCGTCCGGAAAGTTTGTTGTGATGTGGCGTGACTTGCGCTCGGGAAAGAGCCAAATTTACTATTCCACGGTCAACGCTTCGTCGGGCGCGCTTTACACGCAAGACAACCGCGTGACGTCGGCAGGCTTGCCCAGCACTTTGGATCAGTACTCTCCGGCGATAAGCTGCGGGGTTGGCAATTCTGCGGCCAGTGGCTCTTGTCTTGCGGTGTGGGGGCAGATCAATGCCAACTCGGCTTCGGAGATCTATCAAATCCGATACGACTTCAACACAGGCACCGGCATCGTCAGCAACACCTACTTTCAGGGCACCGTGGAGCAGGCCGCCAACACGCCGCAGACGGTCGACAATTACGCGCCAAGCGTGCAGCTTCTTGATCCCTCAAGCGGCGCAGCATTCAACGCACATGTTGTTTGGGAAAAAATGGTCGGCTCCAACATACGCATCCGGTCTGCGTTTGTCGGTCGTTTCCCCAGTGGCTGTCAGTGCATCAAAGACAGCGTGGCGGTGTCGAGTCAGCCGGCAGGGTTCATCACGAGCGAAACCGGCGACCAATTTTCTCCCAGCTTAAGCTGGATCACAGACACCGGCTCAGCGCCCCGTAACCACGGTATTCTTACTTACATCAGCACGCAAACCGGATCGCGCGAGGTGTTCATGCGATCCATCGAAGCCTTTATGGGGGGTGGTTGCACATCGGTAGCTTTGCCCAACAGCATGTCGGTAGGCACACAAATTTCGAGTGGTGGCGGAGCAAAGGATTTTGTTTCCAAACTGGCGTGCATTGGCACTGGCACCGCCAACACCTGCCGCGTTGCCTACGCCATCAAAAATGGTGCATCCACGAGCAATGTCAGTACGCTTATCAACACGACTGCAGCCTCACCTTACTTCAGTGTGGGCGCCACCACGACTCACACTACTAGCGCCACCGCCAGCATGCTCAACGCGCGCCTCGGTTCGTTGTTTGCCTCTGCAGGGCCCAACTCTGGCTGGTTGCTCCTTTGGGACGACAGCCGAGGCGCAAGCTATCAAACCTATGCCGCTCGTTTGAGTACCGCAGGCGCGTCGTTGGACGGTACAACTGGCTTCAAGTGGTCGTTTTAGTCCCGCATAAAATAGGATAAGAAGCGGCGTTGCTCCTGAAGGAGCAACGCCGTTCTTGTACGTGGGGCGTGGGCCCGATTACTTAATGCGCTTCACAATCCAGTACCCTCGGGACGTTTCGATAGGTCCGCCCACTTGACCGATGGGGATGTCCAAGACCGCCGATTCTACATCGGCGTCAAAGGAGTGTGGGGAAAACGTGCCGTAGTCTGCATCTGAGTCCGAGTCGCCAGCTTTTACCGCCGCAACAAAGTCATTGCGTGCAATTTCCACAGATTTTTCGGCCAGTGCTTTGGCCATCGCCTTGCTGCGCTTGCCTTGCTCAAACGAGTAGATGACCACACCAATCCGGAAGCCGGCTGTGGCCACCACTGCGCCTGCAGCCGACCCTGCCATGGGAACTGCAAGTAGGGCCGCGGGCAACGCGTTTT